>NZ_JBVHYH010000037.1:44520-49763 GCF_055569135.1 Kitasatospora sp. NPDC029367 | reverse complement strand
GGGAGACTGAAAAGAGCTTCCCCCTGGCTTGTTTTCCTGACGCGGGGGAGAGGAACCCCCCCGAGGCAAAGGACCACGCGCTGGGGTTCAAAGCCCCCCCCAACCCCCGAGCCATTGCTAACTGCGTACCCTCAACCATCCTGCGGCGATGGAGAATCCACCGGTGGAGATGGCGAGGAAGACGAGGACGAACACCAGCGCGTCGGCCGCCGGGGATATGTCGCCGGGAATCGCGAGGACGACGGCCCCGGCGAGCAGAAAGCTGCCGATGGTGATCACACCGGCGGTGGCTAGGGTCGCATACCCCTGCGGAGGACGACGACCAGCCGCTCGATGACGTCCGGCCGGGCGGAGCCCAGGTCGATCAGGAGAACGCCGGTCTCCTTGACGAGGCGCCAGTCGATGCCGAGGGAGGGGAGTTTGATCTCGGCGGCGTTCAGGACGGCTTGGAGGTCGTCGAGAATGTCGGCCGCGTCGCGCCGGTCCTCGGCCGTGATCTTGTTGATCATGCTGCTCATCGGGCATCTCACAGTTCGGTGTTCGTGATCCAACGCGCTTCGGTGTCCCACTCGATGCCCCCACCGAGAGGCCGGAGGAAGGCGCTCCCGTGCTGCCACCCCATGAAGGCGGCCCAGCGGCCGGAACGGACGTCGAAGACCCGCTCGCCGAGGACGGAGGGCCGGTAGGGCTCGCACGGCGGCGCCACCCGCCGCGCGGGCGGCGCCGCCGGGGCGATGGCGTGGTCGGCCAGCCCCGCCTCCGGGATGGAATCGCCACACCGGGGACACCGGCAGGGCGGGAAGCTCCGCTGGAGGATGATGCTTTCGCCAGATTGAGCGTTAGTCATATCCACGGAATAACTCCTCTCTGTTGCTAACTCCTCACCAAGGGTGGCCAATTGCGCCTAGCATCGGAAGAGGTTCACTTTGACAGCCAGCATTGTGGAATGGCGTGATGACCATGGCGCAGCAGGAGCTTGAGCAGACCCCTACTCCGAACGAGGCAATCGGCGAACAGCTGCGCCGCTTCCGCAAGGCGAGGGGCCTCACGCAGGTCGAGCTCGGGAAGCTGATCAACTACAGCGACTCGCTGATCTCCCTGATCGAAACAGGAGAGCGCCCCGCCCCGCTCAAGCTCCTCCGGCGGGCCGACAAGGTGCTCGACACGTGTGGAGCGCTTGAACTCCTGTACTGGAGCACGAAGAGCAGCACCTTGATCGGCGGATTCCCCGCCTACATCGAGCACGAGACCAAGGCCACCGCACTCCGGATCCACGAGCTGAATGTCATCCCTGGACTGCTCCAGACCCGGAGATACGCGTCCACGCTCATCGAGGCTGCGGCTCAAAGGGGCGAGATCCCCGAGGGGAAGGCCATTGAGCGTCTGAACGTTCGCATGGCGAGGCAAGCCATTCTGTACCGCGACCCGGCGCCCTCCGTCCACATCGTCATGGACGAGAGCTGCCTGCGCCCGGTCGGCGGCCCCTTCGTCATGGCAGAGCAGCTTCGACGGCTTGAGAGCGTGGCTGCCCTTCCGCACGTCACGTTGCAGATCGCCCTGTTCAGCCTCGGTGAGCACCTTCCGACAACCATGCCGTTCACTCTGCTGACCAGCCCGAAGGGCGCCTGGATGGTCTACCTCGAGACCGTCCAACGCGGCTACGTCGAGCGCGATGACGAAATCAAGATCCGCTCTCTCTTGAGGACTTACGATTGGTTGCAGGTCCAGGCGCTCTCCTGCTCGGACTCGCTTGCCCATATCCGCAACCGCCTCGAGGAGTTGCACACCATGATCCCCACGACGACCGTCAAGCCCCGTTCCTGGATGAAGTCCTCGTACAGCAACGGCGGCGGCCAGTGCATCGAGGTCGCGCCCGGCCACCCGGGTATCCTTCCCGTCCGCGACAGCAAGGACCCCGAAGGCCCGCAGCTCGCCTTCGGGACGGACGCCTGGGAGTCCTTCATCGCCGGCATCAAGTCCGGCGAGTTCGGCTCCGTCTGATTCCGTCGTCCCATCAGGAGAACCCCATGCGGCCGGGTGCCGATCCAGCTCCGCTGGAGTTCGCCTTACTCGGCGCGCTGCGGGTGCAGCGCGCCGAAACGACCATCGAGCTGGGGGCGCCTCGGCAGCGGGCGGTGCTGGTCGCACTCCTCCTGCGGCCGAACTCCGTCGTGGCGATCGACCAACTGACCGACGACTTATGGGGCGACGAACCACCCGGATCTCCCGTCGTCGCCCTCCGCTCGTACATCTCCCAGCTACGCAAGCTCCTTGAGCCCGTACGCGAGAAGCCTTCGCTCCTGCTCTCCCAATCCGGTGGCTACCGGCTGGCGATCGATCCCGACCACATCGATCTCTGGCGGGTCAGGCAGCTCCACGAACTCGCCGGGAAGCACCCGCAGCAGGCCCAGGCCCACCTCTCCAACGCCCTCGCCCTCTGGCGCGGCGAGCCGCTCGCCGACCTCCCCGGCCCCCTCATGGAGCGCGAACGCCAGCGCCTCTCCGAGCTCCGCCTCACCCTCCAGGAGGAACTCCTCTCCCTCGACCACTCCGCCGACCAGCTGCCCGAGTTGGCAGCACTCGCCGCCGAACACCCCTTCCGCGAACGCCTCCAGGCCCTCCTCATCCGCACCCTGCACCGCAGCGGCCGCACCGCCGAGGCCCGCGCCGTCCACGACGCCCTCCACGCCCGTCTGGTCGAGCACCTCGGGATCGAGCCAGGCCCCGAGATCACCGCCCTCCGCCACGAGCTGGACCCGGACCAACTCCCCTCCTCCCCTCCCCACTTCACCGGCCGCCAGGCCCACGTCGCCGACATCGCCCGCGCCCTCACCGACCGCACCATCACCAGCACCGGCCTGCGCCTGGTCACCGTCACCGGCATGGCCGGCGTCGGCAAGACCGCCCTCGCCGTGCGCGCCGCCCACGCCCTGCGCCCGGACTTCCCGGACGGCCGCCTCTACGCCGACCTCCGGGGTGCCGACCTCGTCCCCGCGAGCGCCTCCGACGTCCTCGCCGACTTCCTGACCACCCTCGGCATCCGCCCGTCCGCCGTGCCCCAGGACCTCGCGGGCCGGTCCGCGCTCTTCCGTACCGTCACCACCGGCAAGCAACTGCTCATCCTGCTCGACAACGCCCGTGACGACGCCCAGCTCCAGCCTCTCCTCCCCGGCTCCTCCGACTGCGCCGTCCTCGTCACCAGCCGCACCGCGCTGCCCGGCGTCCCGTCCGTCCTGCGCATCGCCCTGGACGTGTTCAGCCGCCAGGAGGCGATCGGCCTCCTGGACTCGGTCATCGGCCCCGCCCGGCGATCCGCCCAGCACTCCGACGCCGAGCACCTGGTCGAGGCCTGCGGCCGCCTCCCGCTGGCCCTGCGAATCGCCGCCGCCCGGCTCGCCGCCACCCCGGACCAGCCGATCGCCGACCTCCTCCGCAGCCTGGCCGAGGACCGGGAGGGGCTCGCCGAGCAGGTCTTCGAGCTCAGCTACCGTCTCCTCCCGCCGCCCCTGGCGACAGCCTTCCGCCGACTCGCCTGGGTGGAACCGGACATCGGCCTGGCCTCGGCGGCCGCCGTGCTCGACCTGCCGGAGCACGAAACGGAGCACCTCGCCGAGGCGCTGGTGGACCAGGCCCTGCTGGAGTCGACGGGCCCCGGCCGCTACCGCTTCCACGACCTGGTACGGGCCTTCGCCCGCCGGACGTCCCTGCACTTCGACCCGACCGAACGCAGCACCGCCCACCACCGCCTGCTGGCCCTGCTCCTCGCTCACGCCCGTACGGCCTTCGCCCTCGCCGTCCCCGGGGACCCGGTCGCCGATGTGTTCGGTGCACCGGCGCCCCACCCGGTCTTCGCGGACCTGCCGGAGGCCCGCCGCTGGGCCCGGTCCGAGACGCCCGCCGCCGTCGCGCTCGCCGCAGCCCTCGCCACCCTCGACCCGGACTCCGCCACCCTGCGCTCGGCCGTCGACCTGCTGATCGCCCTGAGCCCCCTCGGCCTGGGTGCCGTCGCCGGGCGGGCGGAGGAGGCGGCCCGCCTCCTCGTCGCCGCCGCGCTCCACACCGGCGACCGCGCCGCCGAGGGCCGTGCCCGGTTCCTCCTCGGCACCGTCCTGCTGGGCCGGGCCCGGCTGGCCGAGGCCGCCGAGCAGGCCCGCCGGGCGGCTGGGGCCTGCCAGGAGGCGGGCGACCCGGCCGTGCTGCGGCAGGCCCTCAACGACCTGGGCCTGATCGCCCAGGCCCAGGCCCGGCACGAGGAGGCGATCGCCGCCTTCGACCAGGCGGCGACCCTCGCCCGCCGCCTCGGCCACCGTTCCGGTGAGGTGGCGAGCACCGCGAACGCGGCGCTGTCCCGGATCCGCACGGGTCACGCCCAGGAGGCCGCGGCAACCTGCGGGCGGCTCCTCGCCGAACCCGACGGCACCGCCGACGCCGCGATGACCGCCTACGTGCACTACGTCCTCGGCCTCGCCCACCGGGAGCTGGGCCGACTCGACGACGCCGCCGCCCAGTTGCGCGCCTGCGTCGACCGCGCGGGCCCCGCCGGGGACCTGGACCGGGAGTCGGCGGCCCGCAGCCGCCTGGCCGAGGTGCTGCGCCTGCTCGGGCGGGTCGAGGAGGCCGTCGAGGAGGCGACCGAGGCCCTCCGGCTCGCCACGCGAGGTGGGCGACAGCGCGAACGCGCCCTCGCCCACCTGGTGTTGGCCCATGCGGTGACCGCCCGCGGCGACCATCCCGCCGCCCGCACTCACGCGGCGCAGGCGCACCGACTGCTCAGCGGCCTGGACGCCCCGGAGTCAGCCGACGCCCGGTCGCTGCTCACGGCCCTGGCCACCGCCGACGGGTCCGTCACCTCAGCCGGATGACCAGCCCCGTCCCGTTCCAGGCGATCTTGCTCGCCAGGCACTGCACGTCCGCCGACCCCCCGCAGGCCGACGGCGGTGCGGCCGGCGAGCCGTGCCGTACGGGATCCCCCGCCGCCACGGCAAACAGCCCGGACACCCCCGCCAACACCACCGCACCGACAACCGCGGTACGGGCCACCATGGTTCGCAACACTTCCCTGCTCCTTGCTCACGTGGGACTCCAGCGCCCGCACCCTCGCAGCAGCCGGTAGACAGCCGATCAACACGTCGGCGGGGGGGGGGGGGGGGGGGTGGGGCCGCCGCCCCCCCCTATCCTTCCCCCCTTTTTTCACTTTGTCCCCCCTCCCCCCCCCGCGAGGGGGGGCGGGGGAGACGTGTTTT
>NZ_JBVHYH010000037.1:38942-44510 GCF_055569135.1 Kitasatospora sp. NPDC029367 | reverse complement strand
CTCTTTGCTGATGGGGAGCCCAAACCCCCGCACCCCAGGAGAGGCGGGGAAACAACCAAGAAACGCGGGGGGGGGGTTTTCGGGGCCCCCCAAACCCCGCGCCCTCACCGTGCCTTCACCGCGTGTTCACCGTGCCCCCACCGCTCCCCGCGGCAGGGTCAGTCAGGATCAGTGGCCTTCCTCGACCGGGAACTCCCCGGTGGCCCAGTGCAGCCGCGCCGGGCCGCTGCTCGGCCGGTCGTGGTGCAGGTGGCGGCGGCCCTCGCCGAGGGTGCCGAGGTCGAGCGGGGCCAGCGTGCCGACGGCCAGGGCGGTGGACTCCTGGCCGGTGAGCGGCACGACCGTCAGGTAGGAGGCGTCGTCACCGCCCGACCAGTTCGTGAACTCGGTGCGGATCCAGCCGAACCGCTGCGCGCAGGCCAGGCAGCGGCGGATGGACACCGAGAAGTGCGGGTCGGCCACCACCGCCGCCTCGTACGCGAAGCCCTCCCGCTGGCGCGCCCACACCGCCTCCGGGTCCTCGCCGTAGCACTCCGCGCAGCCGAACCTTCCGCTCACCCCGCCCCCTTCCGCGCACCCCGGCGCCCTTGTCTGGTCGCGCTGCTCCGTACGGGCCCGACCGGTGCCGACCGGTGCCGACCGGTGCCGACCGGGCCCGCCGTTCAGCCTACGAACGCTCAGCCCCAGTTGCCGACCAGCGGCTGGTCGCCCCAGTTGCCGAAGCGGGTGCCGTAGACGGTCAGGGTGCCCTCCTTGGCCGATCCGTAGAAGCTCCGGTCGCTGGGCCGGTAGACGCCGACGGTGTCGGTCCCGGTTCCGTCCCAGTCGCCCTTGATCGGGATGTCGCCGGTGTTGCCGTACTGGAAGGTGTGGTCCGCCTGCCCGCCCGGCGTGTTGGTGTCACGCAGGTAGAACGTCCGGGTGCCGGGGTCGTAGGCACCGATGGTGGTGCGGCCGCTGCCGCTCCAGTTGCCGACCAGCGGGGTCCACCCGGGGTTGCCGAACTTGAGCGAGTAGGTGGGGTTCGCGTTGTCGTCGCTGAGGTAGAAGGTCTGGTCGCCGGGCCGGTAGACGCCGATGGTGGTGCGGCCGGTGCCGCTCCAGTCGCCGACCACCGGGAGGTCGCCGGTGTTGCCGTAGCGGTACGTGCTGGTGGTGCCGTCGGCCTTGGACAGCACGAAGGTGGACGTCGCCCGGTGGTAGACGCCGATGGTGTCGGTGCCGGGGCCGTTCCAGTGGCCGGTCAGCGGAACGTCGTCCGGGTCGGTGAACAGCGGGGAGGTGCCGGAGCCGCCGAGGAAGACGTCGTTGTGGCTGTTCTCGCTGACGCTGCGGTCACCGGGCCGGTAGATGCCGACGCCGGAGGCCGCCGGGGTCGGCGTGGCGTTGATGACCGCCGTGCCGATGGCGCGCTGGCGCTGGGTGGTGAGCGGCCAGTCGGCGCCCTGCTGGGAGTTGAGCCAGCGGAAGTTCTGGAGGTAGACGACCCGGGGGTGCTGGGCCGCGATGGCGCGGTAGTCGGCGTTGTTGGCGGCGATCTGCGCGTCCGGGGCCGTCCCGCAGGCCCCCATGTTGTTGCTGAACGACTCCGGGAACATCACCAGGTGCTGGTCGGGCGAGGCCAAAGCGCCCTGCAACGCGGCCAGTTCCTGTTCCAGGGTGCCGCGGCCGGGGCAGTAGTCGTCGAAGCCGACCAGGTCGACGCCGCTCGGCACCGGCGAGGTCAGGTGCGACGTGTCCGTGGTGTAGGCCAGCATCTTGCCGGGGAAGGCGTCCCGGACCTGGTTGACCTGGGTCTGCACCTGGCCGGCGTCGAAGCCGTGGTAGTAGGGCTCGTCCAGGGTGTAGATCGCGGAGAGCTTGTCCAGGTTGGCGCCGATCCGGGCGGCCAGCCCGGCCAGCGCCGCCGGGGCGTCCGGGTTGGGCGTGCTCACCGGCCAGGTCGGCGTGGGCACCGCGACCTGCTTGCTGACGTCGATGACGCAGGAGGCGGGGCGGCAGTAGTCCAGGAAGCCGGCGTAGCGCGGATCGGTGAGGTCCTGGCCGACGAAGCTGTTCATGTTCGTCCAGGGGAACAGCTCGGCGCTGTGGTCGAGGCTGTTGTTGAACTGGTCCGGGTCCATGACGTCGAAGTAGCCGTAGTAGTCCAGCCCGCCGAGCATGCTGACCCGCAGGTCGTCGGCGGTGGTGACGGTGCCGGGGGTGCTGTGCTGCGCGCCGAGGTGCAGGTAGCCGTCCCGGGGCAGGGCGGCCGGGGTCTGGCCGGCGAAGACCGTGGTGCCGTCCACGGTGACGACGGCCTGCCGGGCGGCACCGCCCGCGAGGGTGAGTGCCACGTCGTGGGTGCCGGAGCCGGCCGGGACGGCGCCGCTCAGCAACGGCAACGGCGTACCGCCCTGGTAGAGCTTGAGCGTGCCGTCGGCCTGGAGCCTGAGCCCGAGGGCGACGTCGTCGGTGTCCACCGCGCCGGTGGCGCCGGAGGCGTTGCTGACCAGCAGGGTCGCGGCGTCCGTGCCGCTGGTGCGGCCGACGGCCGGGGTCAGCCGGGCCTGCACCGTGTAGGAGCCGGACAGGTCCGCGGTGACGGGCTTGCCCAGCCGGACGGCGGCGGTGCCCTGTGGGAAGGACAGCACGTTGGGCGCGGCGGGGCTGTTGACCCGCACCGAACCCGCCGGGGGTGTCGCGGCCAGGCCCTTGGTGCCGGACACCGCCGTGTAGTTGGCCGAGACCAGGGTCGGCTGGCGGGCGCTCAGGTCGCCGTTCAGGCCGTCGTCGCCGCCCGCCGGAGCACCGTCGAAGGTGTCCACGAAGGGCTTCGCCCCGGCCGTCGCGGCGGCGTCGATCCGGCTGACGTTCACACCGGTGCCGCTGCCGTCCCCGAAGGTCGTCAGCTCGCCGGGGTTGGACAGGTACGCCCCCAGGTAGAGGAACGCGCTGCTCGGCCAGCGGTTGACCGACCCGGGGCCGGGGACGGTGAACGCGGTGCCGTTGACCGTCAGGGTCACGGCCCGGTCCGCGCCGGTCGACACCTTCACCGCGACCGCGTACCGGTCGGCCGACGCCACCGAGCCCTGCCAGAACGGGGTTTCACCGCCCCCGCCGTGGAACAGCGCCAGTTTCCCGGCCGAGGTGACGGTCAGCCCCAGGTCCACGTCCGCGTTGGTGACGTACCCGTTGGCGCGGTGGCTGCGGCTGAGCACCAGCGAGGCCCAGTCGCCGCTGGTCGTGTCCCCCACCGCCGGATCCACCACCGTGGAGACGGTGTACGAGCCGTCGGCGTCCGCGATCACCGGCGCTCCCAGCATGACCGCCGAGATCCCGGTGGTGAACACCAGCCGGTTCGGCTGGTCCGAGGTGCTGACCTGGACGTACGAGGAGTCCGGCGCCGCCGAGGTGTCCCAGCGGCCGGAGGTCCTCGTCCAGGAGACAGTCCGGGCGCTGCCCTGCTGGCGCTGGTCCAGGCCGACGTTCAACCCGCGCAGCGGCGCGGTGTTGAGCGCCGGACTCTGCCGGAAGGAGTCGGCGAACGGGCCCGCGGCCGCGAGGTTCACCGGCACCGGAGATGCGGAGGCGGGTGCGGAGGCAGGTGCGGAGCCGAGGGCGGCGGCGGGCGCGGCGGCCAAGCCCGCCGGCGCCACGGCCAGTCCGAGCAGCACCGCCGCGGCCGTCAGGCCCCGGCCGGTGCGTCGTATCAGTGTCACCGAGTCAACTCCCGGTCGTCGGAACGGTCGGCACCGGGTCCGGGCCGCCGCAGGGGCGAGCAGCCCGGTCGTGCGCGCGCGCACCGGTCCTCCCCCCGCCGGGATGGTAGGCGATGTGTGCGAACAGCCGTGGCCGGTTCCCGGATCCGGCACCGGCCCCTTCTCTTCGGACTCCGTTCGATATACGGTACACAACGCTTGTTACGTACCCGCGTACCAGGCAGGTCGGCGCGACGAGGCGCCGCATCTCCCCGCCCCCTCAGGAGAGTTCGCTGTGACCGAGCCCACCGAAGCCACCGAGACCATCAAGTACCGCAAGAACGGCCTCACCCGCGGGGTCACCGAGGAACTCGCCGAGAGCATGAGGCGCGGGTGGGCCGACACCGAGCGCCACGGCCTGGAGCCGATCCCGCAGGCCGCCCACACCGAGCGCCGCCGGGCCGCGCTGTCCGCCGCCTTCCCCGGCGAGCTGCTGGTGGTCCCGTCCGGCAACCCCAAGGTGCGGGCCAACGACACCGACTACCCGTTCCGCCCCTCCTCCGACTACGTGTACCTGACCGGCGACCAGTCCCAGGACGCCGTACTGGTCCTGGAGCCCACCGGCGCCAGCGGCCACCGCGCGGTGCTCTACCTGCGCAACCGCTCCGACATCGAGAGCGGCGAGTTCTGGCTCGACAACCACGGCGAACTGTGGGACGGCCGCCGCAACAGCCTCACCGAGAGCGAGAAGCTCTTCGGCCTGCCCTGCCGGGACGTCCGCACCGCGCACGCCGACCTGGCCGCGGCCACCGCCCCGGTCCGGGTGCTGCGCCGGCACGACGCCGGGGTGGAGGCCGCCGTCGGCGGGCGCACGGACCCCGAGCGGGACGCCGAGTTCGAGGTCTTCCTCTCCGGCATGCGGCTGGTGAAGGACGAGTTCGAGATCGCCCAGCTGCGCCACGCCTGCCGGGCCACCGCCCGCGGCTTCGAGGACGTGGTGCGCGTCCTGGGCACGGACGCCGCGACGCCGGAGCGCCTGATCGAGGGCACCTTCTTCGTCCGCGCCCGGCTGGAGGGCAACGACGTCGGCTACAGCACCATCGCCGCCGCCGGGCCGCACGCCACCACCCTGCACTGGGTGCGCAACAACGGCCAGGCCCGCCCCGGCGACCTGCTGCTGCTCGACGCGGGCGTGGAGACGAACGAGCTCTACACCGCCGACGTGACCCGCACCCTGCCGGTCTCCGGCCGCTTCACCGACGTCCAGCGCAAGGTCTACGACGCGGTGCACGCCGCCCAGGAGGCCGGCATCGCCGCCGTACGGCCGGGCGCGGACTTCCGCGACTTCCACCACGCCGCCCAGCGCGAACTGGCCGAACACCTCACCGCCTGGGGCCTGTTCGGCGACCTCACCGCCGACAAGGTGTACGAGCTGGGCCTGCACCGCCGCTTCTCCCTGGCCGGGACGGGCCACATGCTCGGCCTCGACGTCCACGACTGCGCCCACTCCCGCACCGAGGAGCACGTCGACGGCACGCTGCTGCCGGGCATGGTGCTCACCGTCGAACCGGGCCTGTACTTCCAGCAGAACGACCTCACCGTGCCGGAGGAGTTCCGGGGCATCGGGGTCCGGATCGAGGACGACATCCTGGTCACCGAGGACGGCAACGAGAACCTCTCCGCCGACCTCCCCCGCGGCTCCGCCGAGGTCGAGGCCTGGCTGGCCGAGCTGCGCGGCTGACGGCTCCGCGGCTGACGGCTCCGCGGCCGACGGCCGGAGTGGGGGGGGGGGGGGGGCCCGGTGCACCACCCCCGCGGGGGCCGCAGCCCCCCCGCCCCCACCACACCCACCCGCCGAGGAAGGGGGTTCGCCCATGGTGCCCCCCCG
>NZ_JBVHYH010000037.1:0-38932 GCF_055569135.1 Kitasatospora sp. NPDC029367 | reverse complement strand
AATTCTTCCCCCCTCCCCCCCCACCCCCCCCCGCCCCCCTCCCCCCCCCCCCCCCCCCCCCCCACCCCCCCCCCCCCCGCGCGTTCCCCCCGACACCCCCCCCCCCCCCCCCCCCCCCCCCACTCCGGCGGGCGCCGCGCCTAACCCGCCACGCCTAACCCGCCGCGCCGGCCAGGGGCTTGACCCAGCGGCTCCACTGCGGTTCGGGGTGGTAGCCGGCGGCCTGCCAGGTGCGGTGGCCGAGGGCGTTGTCGTCCAGCACCATCGCGTCGGCCCGGCGGCCGCCGAGCGCGGCGAAGCGCTCCTCGGCGGCCGCCAGCAGGGCGGCGCCGATGCCCCGGCGGCGGTGGTCGGGGTCGACGGCGAGGCGGTACAGGTGGCACCGCCAGCCGTCCCAGCCCGCGATGACGGTGCCCAGCGGGGTGCCGGGGTCGTCGGCCGCCGCGGCGACGATCAGGCACTCCGGGTCCCGGGCGAGCAGCGCGGCCACGCCCGCCTCGTCGTCGGTGATGCTGGTGCCCTTGGCGGCCCGGGCCCAGAGCGCGAGCAGGGCGGGGATCTCCTCGGGCCGGGCGGGGCGCAGCTCGATCTGTTCGGTCATGCCGGTCTGTCTAGCAGGGGCCCGGCCGGGCCGCCCGGAATTCCGGGTCGTGGACGGACCGCCGGGAGGGGACGGGCCGACGGAGGGAACGGCCGACGGTCAGCCGAGGCGCCACACCGTGGTGGTCTTGACCGAGGCGTCCTCCAGGTCCGCCACCACCGGCACCTGGTAGGCGGCCACCGCGGTGAACCGGTCCCGGGGCAGGTAGGCCCGGCCCGGGTCGCCGACGATGACGGTGGCGCCGCGGGCGGCGGCCCGTTCCAGGAAGGGCAGGAAGCGGGCGGCCATCTCCCGTTCGTAGAACACGTCACCGGCCAGCACCACCTCGGCCGGGGCGCCGTCCCCGTCCACCAGGTCGACCAGCGCGCCGTCCACCCGTACGCCGTTGGCCTCGCCGTTCAGGCCGATGGCGGCGACCGCGTAGGCGTCGATCTCGGCGGCCCGCACCTGCGTCGCGCCGCGCAGCGCGGCCGCCACGCCGACCAGCCCGGAGCCGGCCGCGATGTCCAGTACGGCCCGCCCGTCGACCAGTTCGGGGTGGTCCAGCACGTAGCGCGCGACCGCGACCCCGCCGGCCCAGGCGAAGGCCCAGAACGGCGGGGGCAGTCCGGCGCGGCCGCGCTCGCGCTCGGTGGTCTCCCACAGCGCGATGGCGTCCTGCGCCATGTGGAGGCGGATCTCGGGCACGAAGGGGACGGGCGTCAGCTCGGTCTCGCGCAGGATGAACGCCTGATCGGTGTCCGGTCGATGAACTCGCAGCTCACTCGGCATGCCCGCAGCATAGGGCCGATCGGACCGGGCTCACGCCCGCCCGGCGGCCCGCTGGGTGCGCCGGGCCAGCGAGTCGACCACGACGGCGGCCAGCAGCACCGCGCCGGTGATCATGAACTGGATGGCGTTGCTCAGGCCCTGGATGTTCATCCCGGACTGGATCGAGCCGATCACCAGCGCGCCCAGCAGCGCCGACCAGGTCTTGCCGCGCCCGCCGAACAGGCTGGTGCCGCCGATGACGGCCGCCGCGATGGCGTTCATCAGCAGGTTGCCGCCGCCGGAGGTCTGGCTGGCGGACTGGATCTGCGCGGCCAGGAACAGGCCGCCGACGGCGGCCATGGTGGAGCAGATGGCGAAGACGCTGATCCGGATCCACGAGACGTTGATGCCGGCCCGGCGGGCGCCCTCGATGTTGCCGCCGAGCGCGAACACCTGGCGGCCGTACGTGGTGCGGCGCAGCACGAAGTCCAGCACCACGATGAAAATCAAAAAGATCAGCAGGGCCAGCGGCAGCCCCTTGTACTGGTTGAGGGTGTAGGCGGCGAGGAAGGCGATCACCGCCAGCAGCACGGTCCGCAGCACGATGTCGGCGACCGGCCGGGACGGCACGCCCGAGGCCTGCCGTCGGCGGGCGTCGACCAGCGAGGCGAACAGGAACAGCAGCACGCCGACGGCCGCCGTGCCGTACGCGGCGATCTGCTGGCCGTAGATGGTGCTGTAGAGCCGGGAGACGATGTCCTTGCCGGAGAGGTTGACGGTGCCGCTGGCGCCGAGCACCTGGAGCATCAGGCCGTTCCAGCCGAGGTTGCCGGCCAGGGTGACGACGAAGGCCGGGACGCCGATCTTGGCGAAGAAGAAGCCGTGGACGGTGCCGACGATCGTCCCGCCGACGATCGCGGTGATCAGGGCGACCCACTGGTTGACGCCGTTGCTGACGTTCAGGACGGCGAAGATCGCCGCGCACAGGCCGCTGACCGAGCCGACCGAGAGGTCGATCTCGCCGAGCAGCAGTACGAAGACCACGCCGATCGCGATCATGCCGGTGCCGACGATCTGCTGGGACAGGTTGGAGAGGTTCTGCGCGGACAGGAAGCTGCTGTTGAGGCTGCCGAAGACCGCCCAGATCACGATCAGGGCCAGCACGACGGGCAGCGAGCCCAGTTCGCCGCTGCTCATCCGGCGGCGGAACTCGCCCAGGTAGCCCTTGACGCCCTCCTGGCGGACGATCAGCCGGGGGTCGACCGCGGGGATGGCCTCGGGGGCGACCGGGACGGGCGCGTTGACGCCGCCGGTGGGCATGGAGTCCTCGGGCAGCCGGGGGCGGTGGCGTCCGGGTTCGTCGCCGGGGGTGTTCCCGGGGATGTGGTCGCTCACTGGGAATCCTCCTGGCCACGGGCCCTGCGCCGGGTCACGGCGTTGTCCGTGGCGCCGGTGATGGCCGAGATGATCTCTTCCTGGTTGGTGCTGCGCTTGTCGAAGACGCCGTTGTTGCGGCCGAGGCGCAGCACCGCGACGGTGTCCGCGACGGCCATCACGTCCGCCATGTTGTGGCTGATCAGGATGACGCCGTGGTCCTGCTCGCGCAGCCGCTCGACCAGGTCGAGGACCTGGGCGGTCTGCTCGACGCCGAGGGCGGCGGTCGGCTCGTCCAGCATCACGACCTTGGGCGAGCCGATCAGGGCGCGGGCGATGGCGACGACCTGGCGCTGGCCGCCGGAGAGCGAGGCGACCGGGATCCGCACGCTGGGGATGCGGATGGAGAGGGTGTCCAGCAGGGTCCGGGAGCGCTTCTCCATGGCGACCTCGTCGAGGATGCCGAAGCGCCGGATCTCGCGGCCGAGGAAGAGGTTCCCGACCACGTCGAGGTTGTCGCAGAGCGCGAGGTCCTGGTAGACCGTGGCGATGCCCAACTGCTGGGCGTCCTGCGGCCGGTGGATGCTCACCGGTCGGCCCTGCCACTCGATGGCGCCGTCGTCGGGCTGGTGCACCCCGGCGATCGACTTGACCAGGGTGGACTTCCCGGCGCCGTTGTCGCCGACCAGGGCCAGCACCTCGCCGGTGTGCACCTCGAGTTCGATGTCGGTGAGCGCCTGGACGGCGCCGAACCGTTTGGAGACCCCGCGCAGGGCCAGTACGGTCTCACCTGGCACAGTGACCAACTCCCTTGCCCCGCCTCCGTGGTGGAGGCGGGGCGGTTCGGATTCCGGGCCGCCTACTACTGGAGGCCGGCGCTCTTGCAGGCGTCGGCGTAGTCCGGGGTGCAGATCTGGGCGACGGTGTAGAGGCCGTCCTGGACCACGGTGGTCTTGATGTTGTCCTTGTTGACGACGATCGGGGTGATCAGGTTGGCGGGCACCTTGTTGCCGCTGCCGTTGGTCACGGTGGTCGGGACCAGGCCGGCGTCCAGCGCCTTGCCGGCGGCCAGGGCGACGGCCATCTGGCCGGCGATGTCGGTCTCCGGCTTGAACGGCTTGTAGATCGTCATGGTCTGGGACCCGGCCACGATCCGCTGGATGCCGTCGAGTTGGGCGTCCTGGCCGGTGAGCGGGACGCTCAGGCCGGCCGCCTTGAGCGCGGTCGCGACACCCGCGGCCATGCCGTCGTTGGCCGAGTAGGCGCCGACCACGTTCGGCCCGCCGATCGCGGTGATCGCGGCGGCGGCCTCCTGGTTGGCGGTGTTCGGGTCCCACTGGGGGGTGTCGTACTCCTTGCCGATCTTGAGCTTGCCGTCGATCGCGCTGTGCGCGCCGGCCTTGAAGTCGGCCGCGTTGGGGTCGGTCGGCGAGCCGTTGATCATGAAGATCTCGCCCGCGTTCGCCTTGCCGTCGACCGCCGCGACCAGGGCCTGGCCCTGGAGCTCACCGACCTTGTGGTTGTCGAAGGACACGTACGCGTCGGCCGGGCCCTGGGCCAGCCGGTCGTAGGCGAGCACCTTGACGCCCGCGTCGTGGGCCTTCTGGACGGAGGACTGGATCGACTTGGCGTCCACCGCGTCCAGGATCAGCACCTTGTCGCCCTTGGTCAGGGCGGTGTCCACCTGGGTCTGCTGGAGGGTCGCGTCCTGGTTGGCGTTGTAGTAGTCGATCTGGGCGTCCGGCGCCAGTTCCTTGATCTTCTTCTCGATCAGCGGGCGGTCGAACTGCTCGTAGCGGGTGGTCTTGCTCTCCGGCAGCAGCAGACCGATCCGCACCGCGCCGACCGCCCCGCCTCCGCTCGCGGCGGCGGAGCCCGACGAACCGCCGCCCGACGAGGACTGCTTGGCGCTGCCGCAGGACGCCGCGCCGAGGCCGAGGGAAACCACTGCGGTCACCGCGAGGACGCGGCGGAGCCTGTTGCTCATCGGGAAGCCTCTCCGATCGAAATCCGCCCCCCTGCCCTCCGAGTCTGGGAAGCCATCAGCTCCTCCACGACCCAGGTGCGCCAAACGGGGGCGTGTCCGGGGCCGTCGGACCGCGGCCCGTGGGCGCCCGGTGCGGTCGCTACGCCCCCGCCAGCGGCAGCGCGGCGGTGAGCCGGGCACCGGCCTCCGTCGGGGTGACGGTGAGGGTGCCCCCGTGGTGGCGGGCGATGTCCCGGGCGATCGGCAGGCCCAGGCCGCTGCCGCCGTGGTCGCGGGAGCGGGCGTCGTCGAGGCGGGTGAAGCGTTCGAAGACCCGTTCCCGGTCGGCGGGCGGGATGCCGGGGCCGTCGTCCTCGACGTCCAGCAGGGCGAGACCGCGCCCGGGGTCGGCGGCCAGCCGGACGTGCACGGTGGTGGCGGCGTGCCGCTCGGCGTTGTCCAGCAGGTTGGTGAGCAGCCGGCCGAGCCAGAGCGGGATGCCGTCGACGGCGACGGCGGGGGCGAGGTCGGTGGTCCGGCGGTGCGGGCCGGGCGGGCGGGCCAGCACGGTGGTGGCGACCAGTTCGGTGAGGTCGGTCCGCCGGCGCGGGCGGTCGTCGGTGCCGCCGGCGTCGAGGCGGGCGAGCAGCAGCAGGTCGGTGGCGAGGGTCTGCAGCCGGTCGGTGTCCGCCAGGGCGCCGTGCACCAGTTCGGCGCGGACCGCCGGGTCCGGGTGGGTGTCGGCGACCTCCAACTGGGTGCGCAGCACGGCGAGCGGGCTGCGCAGTTCGTGCGAGGCGTCGGCGATGAACTCGCGCTGGCGGCGGCCGGAGGCCTCCAGCCGGTCGAGCATCGCGTTCATGGTGGCGGCGAGCCGGGCGATCTCGTCGGCGGTGCCCGGCTCGGGGACGCGGCGGTGCAGGTCCTGGCCGGTGATGGCGTCGACCTCGGCGCGGATCGCCTCCACCGGCCGCAGCGCCTGCCCGGTGACCTTCCAGGTGACCACCACCCCGGTGAGCAGCAGCAGCGGGCAGGCGACGGCGAGGCCGGCCTGGGTGATGTCCATGGCCTCGTCGGCGGCGCGCAGCGAGGCGCCCGCGTACACGGTGACCGGGCCGGTCGGGGTGTCGGCGGTGACGGCGGCGAGCCGCTGGCGGTGGTGCTCGTACAGCGGGTCGACGTCGTCGGTGGTGTGCGAGCCGGTGCGCCCGGCGGCGGGGAGGGCGGGGCGCCCGGCCAGGTTGGGGCTGGCCGCGAGGACGCTGCCGCGGGCGTCGACGACCTGGAGGAAGTCGGTGCCGTGCGCGGCGTGCAGGACGGGTGTCAGCCGTCCCTGGGCGGCGAGTTGGGCGACCGAGTCGGCCTGCTGCCGGGTGGCGGAGGTGGCGGAGGCGACCAGGTCGGCGCGGACGGCGGCGAGCAGTCCAGCGCCGGCCAGCGCGAGGGCCGCGGCCAGCACCGTACCGGCGGCCGCGGTGGCCCGGGCGCGTACCGTCCGGGGGACGAACCGGCGGAGCTGGGCGGGTAGTCGGCGAAGTCGGCGCACCTCAGCCGCCGGCCGGGTCGAGCCGGTAGCCGGCGCCGCGCATGGTCTGCAGGGCGGCCCGGCCGAAGGGCGCGTCGATCTTGCGCCGCAGGGCGTGGACGTGCACCTCGACGATGCTCGGGTCGGCGTCGTGGTGGGCGTCCCAGACGTGGTCGAGGATCTCGCGCTTGGAGACCACCGTGCCGGCCCGGGCGGCGAGGTGCTCCAGGATGGCGAACTCCCGGGCGGTCAGGTGGGTGGGGGTGCCGGCCCGGGTGCAGGTCCGGGCGTTGGCGTCCAGCACGAGGTCGCCGAGGGTGTGCAGCCGGGGGCGCTGCTGGTCGATCCGGCGGTGCAGGGCGCGCAGCCGGGCGAGCAGGACGACGAAGGAGAACGGCTTGGCGAGATAGTCGTCGGCGCCGGTGTCCAGGGCCTCGGCCTCGTCCCACTCGCCGTCCTTGGCGGTGAGCATCAGGATCCCGGCCCGGCAGCCGGCCGCGCGCAGCCGGGCGCAGACCCGGTAGCCGTTGAGGCCGGGCAGCATGATGTCGAGGACGATCACGTCGTAGGGGTGGCGCTCGGCGAGGGCGAGGCCCTCGGGGCCGTTGTGGGCGGTGTCCACGGCGTGGCCGTCGGCCTCCAGGCCGCGCCGCAGCGCGGTGGCCATCCGCTGTTCGTCCTCCACGACGAGTATGTGCATCCGTTCAGGGTGCCAGGCGGTCGTGGGCGATCTTGCGGCGGCTTAAGCGTGGGTTCAGGAACGGTCCGCCATGATCGCCGGGCGCGGAGCGCAGCACCGCACTTCCCAGGCAAGGAGCACACCCGATGACCGAACCCCAGTCGTCCTTCACCCCGTCGTCCGGCGAGGAGCCGGAGGTCCCCGAACTGCCGCCGCTGGCGCCCCGGCGCGGTCGCGCGCAGCGGCTGCGCGCCTGGGCGGGCGGCAAGGAGCGCCGGCTCGCCGCCGGGGTGGTGACGGTGGCGCTGCTCGGCGCGGGCGGGCTGGCGGTCGCGGCGGTGGCCCACGAGGGGCACGGGGAGGGTGGCCGCGGGCACCACGAGGCGGCGGCCTCGGCCGAGGACGGCGCCGGGCGCGGGGACGGGCACGGCTCCGAGCGCGGGGACGGGCGCGGGGACGGGCGCGGGCCGGAGCAGGGGCGCGGCCGTGGGCACGGGCACGGGCACGGGCAGCAGCGCGGCGGCGAAGGCCAGGAGCAGGGTCAGGGCCGCGCTCAGGGCCAGGGCCAGGGCCGGGCGCAGGGCCAGGCGCCCGCTCCGCTGCCCTCGGTCGGCGCCTCCGCCGCCCTGGAGAAGGCCCAGGCCGCCGTGCCGGGCGGGCGGGCCGAGTCGCTGCGCCGGATCACCGAGCAGGGCGGCGGCGCCGCCTGGGCCGTGTCGGTGGTCGGCCAGGACGGCGTGCGCCACCTGGTGACGGTGGACGGCACCAGCGGTGAGCTGACCTCCAACACCACCGCCGGGAACGCCGGTCCCAACGACGGCGCCGAGGGCTGACATGGCCCAGCCCACGACGACCCGCCCCGCCGCCGGCCGGCCCGCGCCCGACCGCCCCGCCCCGGGCCGCCCCGGGCGCTCCGGTGCCAGCAAGGTGCCCGCCGTGGACGGCTGGTTCTGGCTGGTGAAGGTGCTGACCACCGGCATGGGCGAGACGCTCTCCGACTTCCTCGCCAAGACCTTCGACCCGGTCCTGGCGGTGGCCGCCGCCGGGCTGCTGCTCGCCGTCGCCCTGCTGGTGCAGCTGCGGACCCGGCGCTGCGTGCCCGGGCTGTACTGGGCGGTGGTCGTCCTGGTCAGCGTGTTCGGCACGATGGTCGCCGACGTGGCGCACGTCGCGCTCGACGTCCCGTACGCGCTGTCGGCCGGCTCGCTGGCGGTGGCGCTGGCGGTGCTGTTCCTGCTCTGGCACCGGGTGGAGGGCTCGCTGGCGATCGACCGGGTGACCGGGCTGCGCCGGGAGCTGTTCTACTGGGCGGCCGTGCTGGTGACCTTCGCCCTGGGCACCGCGCTGGGCGACCTGACGGCGGCCACCCTGCACCTCGGCTACCTGGTGGCCGGGCTGGGCTTCGCGCTGCTGATCGCGGTCCCGGCGGTGGCGGCACGGTCCGGCTGGGTGGGCCCGGTGGCCGGGTTCTGGTGGGCGTACGTGCTGACCCGTCCGCTGGGCGCCTCCTTCGCGGACTGGCTGGGCGTGGGCGCCGACCGCGGCGGCATCGGCCTGGGCACCGGCCCGGTCAGCCTGGCCCTCGCGGTGCTGATGGCGGTGTCGCTGGCGCTCGCCGCGCGGGCGCACCGTCGGGCGGCGGCTGGACTCTCCGCCCACTGAGCGTCTACATTGCTGTAGACGTCGGAGGCGCACGGCATCACCCCCCGGACAGCCGTGCGCCTCCGGCCTCCTCCGCAGGCCGCTACCCCCGCTGCCCGCGCTACCCCCGCTCGTCGACCACCCGCTTGATCTTCCCGACCGAGCGCTCCAGCGTGTACGGGTCCACCACCTCGACCGCGACCGTCACGCCCACGCCGTCCTTGACCGCCCGGACGATCTCCGCCCGCGCCGCCTCCCGCAGCCCGGCCCCCGCCTCCGGGCGGGCCTCCACCCGGACGGTCAGCCGGTCCAGCCGCCCCTCCCTGGTCAGCCGCAGCTGGAAGTGCGGCGCGACCCCCGGGGTGCGCAGCAGGATCTCCTCGATCTGGGTCGGGAAGAGGTTCACCCCGCGCAGGATGATCATGTCGTCGCTGCGCCCGGTGACCCGCTCCATCCGCCGGAAGGCCGGCCGCGCGGTGCCCGGCAGCAGCCGGCTGAGGTCGCGGGTGCGGTAGCGGACGATCGGCAGCGCCTCCTTGGTGAGCGAGGTGAAGACCAGCTCGCCGCCCTCCCCCTGCGGAAGCACCTCGTCACCGAGCGGGTCCACCACCTCCGGGTAGAAGTGGTCCTCCCAGATGTGCAGGCCGTCCTTGGTCTCCACGCACTCCTGGGCGATCCCGGGGCCGATCACCTCGGAGATGCCGTAGATGTCGACGGCGTGCAGGTCGAGCCGCTCCTCGATCTCCCGCCGCATCTCCTCCGTCCAGGGCTCGGCCCCGAAGATGCCCACCCGCAGCGAGCTGGCGCGCGGGTCCAGGCCCTGCCGGTCGAACTCGTCCAGCAGGGTGAGCAGGTAGGAGGGGGTGACCATGATGATCTCGGGGCGGAAGTCCTGGATCAGCTGGACCTGCCGGGCGGTCATCCCGCCGGAGGCCGGGATGACGGTGCAGCCGGCCCGCTCGGCGCCGTAGTGCGCGCCCAGGCCGCCGGTGAACAGCCCGTAGCCGTACGCGATGTGCACCTTGTGCCCGGCCCGGCCGCCGGCCGCGCGGATCGAGCGGGCCACCACGTCGGCCCAGACGGAGAGGTCGTGCTCGGTATAGCCGACGACGGTCGGGCGCCCGGTGGTGCCGCTGGAGGCGTGGAGCCGGCGGACCTGCTCCATCGGGACGGCGAACATCCCGAAGGGGTAGCCCTCGCGCAGGTCGGCCTTGGTGGTGAAGGGGAAGCGGGCGAGGTCGTCCAGGGTGCGGCAGTCCTCGGGGCGCACCCCGGCGGCGTCGAACTTGCGGCGGTAGAGCTCGACGTGGTCGTAGGCGTGCCGCAGGGTGGCCCGGAGCCGGTCGAGCTGGTGGGCGCGCAGTTCGTCGACGCCCATCCGCTCGCCGGCGTCCAGGAGCCCGGGCGGGATCGGCTCCCCCAGGCGTCGGTCGGGGTCGGACGCACGGCCGGTCATCGTCGCTCCTTCGCAGGTCGGACGGGACTGGGAGCCCAACCGATCGTTCGGTCAGGACAAGCCCAGGCCAAGTAATCCAGCACCCGAACCACCTGTCAAGGGATCGCACGGCGTTCCCGGAATGTGCGGTTCCGGTGCGTTCGTACCGGTCCACCCCGGCCGCTTGATTGCCTGATATGAAAATCATTACGGAACTATTACCCGTCGGCCCCTCCCATCGGCCCGCACCCATGGTTCAGTGGTGCGGCTTCTCCCCCGCACCCCGGAGTGATCACCTTGGCCTCGACCCCTGCGCTGGTCAGCGCGCTGCGCGAGCTCGGCGACCGGCCCGCCGTCGTCGCCGACGGACGCGCGATCAGCGGCATCGGCCTGCTGCTCGGCGTCTCCCCGCCCGGCGGCCTGCCCCGGGCCCTCGCCGAACGCGTCGCCGCGCACGCCGCCCTGCCGCCCTCCACCGCCCGCGCCGCCGAGGAACGCCTCCGGCACTGGGCCGGCGTCCTGGGCCCGGCGCCCATCCGGCACACCGTGCTGCACCCGGTCACCGACCTCGCCGTCGAACTCGCCCTCGCCACCCTGCTGGCCGGCGGCACCGTGCACTGCCCCGACCCCGGCCTGCACCCCGAGGAGCAGCTCACCGCCCTCGCCGCCAGCGGCACCACCCACCTCAGCCTGCCCTCCGCCCTGCTCTGGCAGCTCAGCCGGCACCCCGGCCTCGCCGACCACGACCTCGGCGCGCTCCGGCTCGTCCTGCACGTCGGCCCCGAACCCCGGCAGGACGACGTCTACGCCGCCGTCGACGCCCTCGGGGCCGTCCTCGCCCACGTCCGCGCCCCGCACAGCCAGGCCGAAGCCGCCGACCGCCGCCTGCACGCCGACGCCCGGTCCGCCACCGCGGCCGCCTGGAAGCACAGCATCGGCATCACCGCCGAACAGGTCAGCGCCTTCGGCGCCCACCTCGACCGGGCCGTGCTCACCACCCTGCTGCACACCCTCCAGCAGGCCGGGATCCTCGTCGAAGCCGGTCCGGGTCCGGGTCCGGGTCCGGGTTCGGGCTCAGCGCCCGCCTCGGGCCCGGGCCCGGACCGGGGCTCCGTCCCGGCCCGCTCCGAGGCCGAGCTCCTCGCCAGCGCCCTCGTCACCCCCGCCCAGCGCCCCCGGGTCAGCCGCTGGCTCGGCGCCCTCGCCCGGCACGGCCTGATCTCCCGCCAGGACGGCGGCGCCCAGGGCCCGCTCTACCACGGCGCCCCCGAACTCGCCCCCGCCGCGGTCCGGGAGGCCTGGCGGCCCGCCGTCGACACCTGGGCCGACGGCCTCGGCAGCGCCACCGTCCTCGACCGGGTCAGACGCGCCGCCCTGCGCCTGCCCAAGCTCCTCACCGGCGACGAGGCCCCCCGCCCCGCCGCCGCCCCCGTCCGCTGGGCCGCCGCCCGCAGCTACCTCGGCACCGCCCTCGGCACCCTCGTCCGCGCCACTGCCGAAGCCCACCACGGGCCGCAGCCGCTGCGCGTCCTCGAACTCGACCGCGACGGCACCGAGACCGCCGTCGCCCGCGCCCTCGCCTCCCGCCCCCGGCAGAACGCCCACCACCACCTCGCCCCCGACGGCGGGTG
This sequence comes from Kitasatospora sp. NPDC029367, assembly GCF_055569135.1. Lineage (NCBI taxonomy): Bacteria > Bacillati > Actinomycetota > Actinomycetes > Kitasatosporales > Streptomycetaceae > Kitasatospora > Kitasatospora sp. NPDC029367. The sequence continues at coordinate 27,330 of NZ_JBVHYH010000037.1, read as the reverse complement.
CTACGACGTCGTCGTCGCCACCGCCGCCGGACGGCCCGAGGAGGAGGTCCCGGCCCTCGTCGAGCTGCTCGCCCCCGGCGGCCGGCTGCTGCTGCTCGCCCCCGTCGCCGAACAGCTCGACCTGCTGATCACCGGAGACCCGCTCGGCCTCACCGCCCACCCCGCCGAGCACTGGCAGTCCGCCCTCACCGCCGCCGGCTGCCCCACCGTCCTCACCCTCCCGGAGGCCGGGCACCCGATGGGGCTGCTCGGGCAGGGGCTGTTCGTCGCCCGGGTCGACTGACCCGACGGCCGTTACGATCGGGCGCATGGCCGCTTCCGCTTCGGTTTCCGCTCCGGTTTCCCCTTCGGTTTCCGCTTCCGTGCGCTCGATCCGCTCCCGGGCCTCCCTCGGCTCGATCGGCTCCATCGGTTCCGTCGGCTCGCTGCTGTCGATCGGCTCCGTCGGGTCCGTGCTCTCCATCGGCTCCGTCGGCAGTGTGCTGTCCATCGGCTCGGCCGGGTCCGTGGTCAGCGCGTTCTCCGCCTGCTCCTGGCTGAGCGTCGGCTCGCTGCTGTCGGTGCGCTCCCGGTGGTCCGTACGGGGCCGGCGCCCGGGGCGGGGGCGGGGACCGTCGCGGTGACCGGGGCGGGGACCGGGGCCGGGATCGGGTGGTGCCCCGGGCCGGGACCGTCCGTGGCCGAGCGGTGAAGCACGGGTCACGTACCGCCACCCGATCCGTACCATTTCGATACCGAAGCCCAGGTGAGCTGCGGGAATCCTCGCCGCCCGGGGCGCTCCCCCGGTAGGCTCCGGCCAGGGCGGGCCCGGCGGGGACTTGTCGGACGCGCCCCAGTCCTCCGGGCCTCCGTACGGGCGGCGCCGCGCCGCCCGTTCCGCGTTCCGGGGGCAGACCCCCGCGGGCCGTTCGGTGGGCTCCGCGGACTCGACACCGCGCGCCAGGGCAGTCGCGCGAACGGCGAAGGGCATCGCATTGGCGGATCGGCTCACCGGAGGAGACTCCTCGCTGCTGCGGCGGATCAACGCCGCGGTCACGCTACGGGCGCTGCGGACCGGCCACTCCGTGACCCTCACCCAACTCGTCGGCGAGACCGGGCTCTCCCGGCCCACCGTCGAGGGCGTCATCGAGGGCCTGGTCGAGACCGGCCTGGTCGCCGAGGTCGAACAACCCCGGGAGGACGGTCAGTCCGGCACCGGCCGCCGCGGCCGCCCCGCCCGCTGGTTCCGCTTCCGGGCCGAGGCCGGACACATCCTCGGCATCGAGATCGGCGTCCACGACATCCGGGTCATCCTCGCCGACCTCACCGGCGAGGTGGTGGGCAGTCACTTCAAGCCCGTCGACGAGACCCTCGACGCCGAGGAACGGCTCACCGCCGTCCGCACCGCCGTCGCCGAGGTCCTCCGCAAGGCGGGCATCTCCCGCGACAACCTGTGGTCCGTCGGCATCGGCACCCCCGGCATCGTCGACCGCGAGGGCACCGTCCGGCTCGGCACCGCCATGCCCGGCTGGACCGGCCTCGACCTCGGCGCCCGGCTCCGGCGCTCCTTCCGCTGCCCCGTCCTGATCGAGAACGACGCCAACCTCGCCGCCATCGCCGAACACTGGCAGGGCGCCGCCGTCGGCGCCGACGACGTCGTCTTCGTCATGGCCGGCCTCAGCCCCGGCGCCGGCTCCCTCATCAACGGCAGGCTCCACCGCGGCTACGGCGGCGCCGCCGGCGAGATCGGCGCCCTCCACCTGCTCGGCCAGGAGGTCACCCCCGAGAAGCTGCTCTCCACCACCGGCAAGCCGCTCAACCCCCTGGACGAGGCAGCCGTCGCCCGGGTCCTGCGGCTCGCCCGCGAGGGCGACGAGGTCGCCAAGGTCGCCATGGACCGCTTCCTCACCAGGCTGGTCCAGGGCGTCGCCGCCCTGGTCCTCGCCATCGACCCGCAACTGGTCGTCATCGGCGGCTGGGCCGCGGGCCTGGACGGCGTCCTGGAGCCGCTGCGCGAACGCCTCGCCCAATTCACCCTCCGCGCACCGGAGGTGGCCCTGGCCGCCCTCGGGTCGGAGGTCGTCTCCATGGGCGCCCTCCGGGTCGCCCTCGACCACGTCGAGGACCAGCTCTTCGCGGTCGACCCGCCGAGGGTCTGACGACGGCCGGTCGGTCGGGACCGTACCGGGACCGGAACCCAACGGGCAACATAGGCCCCAACGGCCGCGACCCGGGCGCCAGTTCGGCGGCCGGGTCGCGGTCCGAGGGTGTCGGAGAGTGTCGGAGAGTGGTTCAGGAGGCGGTGCGGACCTCGGGGGTCGCGCCGACCGGGGTGACCTCGACCAGGCCGGCCTCGCCGAAGGTCAGCTTGCAGGTGTCCGCGCGGTAGGTGGCGACGGCGAGGGCCACCAGGCGGCCGGCGGCGGCGTACTGAGTGGTCATGACCAGCACCGGGGTGCCCGGGGGGCGCTCCAGCAGCAGGGCCTCGTCGGCCTCGGCGACACCGAGCTCCACGGCCCGGGACTCGCCGTCGACCTCCAGCCGCTCCAGCTGGCGCAGCACCGAACGGGCGCGGTCGCTCTCGGCGCGGAAGCCGGGCAGGTGCGGCAGGGCGGACGCGGGGACGTGCAGCGACTCGGTGGCCATCGCGCGGCCCTCGACCAGGCGCACCCGGCGGACGGTGTGCACGGTGGCGCCCTCGGCGACGCCGAGGTTCTTGGCCAGCTGCGCGGAGGCCGGGGCGGTGGTGCAGTCCACCGTGCGCCAGGACTGGCTGCGGCCGGCACCGGGCCAGCCCTCCTCCTGCCGGTTCACCGGGACGCCGACCCGCGGGGCGGCGATCAGCGTGCCGATCCCCCGGCGGCGGACCAGGCGGCCCTCCAGCTCCAGCTGGTCCAGGGCCTGGCGCAGCGTGGCACGGGCCACACCGAAGCGGGCGGCAAGCTCGCGCTCGTTCGGGAGGACCTGGCCGGTGGAGAACTCCGAGTCGATGGCCCGCAGCAGCACCGTGCGCAGGTGCCAGTACTTCGGTTCCGGCACCGCCGAAAGCTGTCCTGTCGTCCCCACCGTGTCCTCCACCTGGTCTTGTCCGCCCTACGACGAGGAGGGCGGATCCCGGGCCCGCTGCCCGCTGTTGCGGCAGGTGGGAGAGCGGGCCTTTATCCGTCCTTCTTTATTAAAGGTCCTTGCAGTAAGTGACCCTAGGTGCTCCCTCCGGAGATGGTCAAGACCAATGGCACGGCTTGATGGGACCGTCGCGAACATTCATGCCACGTTCACGACAGCCCGCTCCGACAGCCCGCTCCGACCGGCCGCCGGCGGGCCCCGCCCGCCCGCGCGCGGGCCGCGGCCGCGCGTCACGCTTCGGTGCGTGCGCGCCCAATGGGTAGGCTGCCCGGGTGATCGTGGTGACGAGTGTGAACGTGAACGGAATCCGGGCGGCGGCCAAGAAGGGCTTCGTCGAGTGGCTGGCCGGGACGGAGGCGGACGTGATCTGCCTCCAGGAGGTGCGCTCCGAGCCCGGGCAACTGCCCGTCGAACTGCGCGACCTGGACGGCTGGCACGCGGTCTGGGCCCCGTCGGTGACCAAGGGCCGGGCCGGCGTGGCGATCCTCTCCCGCCGGGAGCCGCAGCGCAGCGTGATCGGATTCGGCTCGGAGGAATTCGACAATTCGGGCAGGTACGTCGAAATCGACCTCCCGGGCCTCACCGTCGCCAGCCTCTACCTGCCCTCCGGCGAGGTCGGCACCGAGCGCCAGGACGAGAAGGAACGCTTCATGGCGGAGTTCCTCGTCCACCTCACCGCCCTGCGCGCCCGCGCCGCCGCCGACGGCCGCGAGGTCGTGGTCTGCGGCGACTGGAACATCGCCCACCGCCCCGAGGACCTCAAGAACTGGAAGGCCAACCAGAAGTCCGCCGGCTTCCTCCCCGAGGAACGCGCCTGGCTCTCCCGCGTCTACGACGAGGCCGGCTACGTCGACGTCGTCCGCGCCCTCCACCCCGACCGCACCGGCCCCTACTCCTGGTGGTCCTACCGCGGCCGCGCCTTCGACAACGACTCCGGCTGGCGCATCGACCTCCAGGTCGCCACCCCGGGCCTCGCCGCCCGCGCCACCGACGGCCGCATGGAACGCGCCGACACCCACGCCGAGCGCTGGTCCGACCACGCCCCGGTCACAGTGGCCTACGACCTGGACAACTGACCCACACACGGCCGCAGTTGATCTGCAACCCTCAGAGGCAGCCCCAACCTACGTTGCCCCCGGCCCAGCCACACGAGGCCGCGATCCCACCCAGCCGATCCGTCGCGGCGCCCCTCCCCACGGGCGCCGCGACCGTCCACCACCGGGACGGCCTTGTGCCACCACCCCGGGATCAGCCGGGTTGGCTCTTCACCTCCGCCGGCCAACCCCTCCTGGCCCGGCGAGGCGTGGAGCGCCACAGCACAACCCCGCCAACCCGGGGGCGGTCGGCCGACTGCCCGCAGCCCTCATCCATCGCCCGACCTCCACGTGCGAGTACGCTTCGAGAGCGCAGGACACGGCACTGACAACTCGCCTCGGAGGATGGAGAGATGACGACAATGCGCCACCTCCCCTACGGGCTGCCACACGATCGCACTGAATCAACCCGCCCCCTCTGACACCAATCGCCGCAGGTCAGCAAGCATCGACCCCGCGCTCGCGGGGGTTGCTCCGAGCTGGGGCTACCAGAAGGCCACCGTGCACTATCGACCCCGCGCTCGCGGGGGTTGCTCGGCGATGGCGTCGGCCAGTGCTCGGCATGCGCGATCGACCCCGCGCTCGCGGGGGTTGCTCCCAGCCCCTCGACCTCGACGCCATCCAGGCGGAATCGACCCCGCGCTCGCGGGGGTTGCTCCGGTCTGTGGACCCTGGACCGGGCCCGTGCGGAATCGACCCTGCGCTCGCGGGGGTTGCTCGACGTGCCAGCCGGGGCCGGGCATCCAGCCCTTATCGACCCCGCGCTCGCGGGGGTTGCTCCCTCGACCTCACCGACCCCGACCAGCACGCCCTATCGACCCCGCGATCGCGGGGGTTGCTCCTTCGGCTGTACTCCTCGGAGTTGGAGAGGAGAATCGACCCCGCGCTCGCGGGGGTTGCTCTCGCTGTGCGGCCGCCTACGGGCCGATCTCGGGATCGACCCCGCGCTCGCGGGGGTTGCTCCGGTCTCCTCGGGGTGGTCTGGGCATGCGGCGGATCGACCCCGCGCTCGCGGGGGTTGCTCTCGCCCAGAAGATCCGCCGTGCTGTTCCGCAGCATCGACCCCGCGCTCGCGGGGGTTGCTCGGAGTACCTGACCGCCGTGCGCTCCGAGAACGGATCGACCCCGCGCTCGCGGGGGTTGCTCCCGGACCCCCAGCGATGGTTCAGGGTCCGGAAAATCGACCCCGCGCTCGCGGGGGTTGGTCCACCTCGACCAGTCGATGGCCGCCTACTCACCGATCGACCCCGCGCTCGCGGGAGTTGCTCCCGCGGTCCCCAGCGCCGGGTGGTGTCCATGTGGTCGGGCCCGCGCTCGCGGGTTGCTCTCCAGCCTGACGAACTGAGGCCCTGCAGCAGAAGTCGGCCCCGGTGGCGTCCGCGTCGCGGATGGAGCAATCCCCGCGCGTGCGGGGCCGACTACCTGGCCGAACCCGGCGTCGTACAACTCGCGGAGCAATCCCCGCGCGTGCGGGGCCGACGGACACAGGCCGAGCTGCAGACCGTCATCGCGGGAGCAATCCCCGCGCGTGCGGGGCCGACAGGAAGACCCCGATCAGGACGCCGACCAGCATCGAGCAATCCCCGCGCGTGCGGGGCCGACGCGGAGAGCGCCAGGCCAGATGCCGCCGCTCGGGAGCAATCCCCGCGCGTGCGGGGCCGACGGTGGATGGGCCGCCCTGCTCCTGGGGCTGATCGAGCAATCCCCGCGCGTGCGGGGCCGACATCGAGGCCCTCACCGCGGAGCTGCTGCCCGAGGAGCAATCCCCGCGCGTGCGGGGCCGACATCGAGGCCCTCACCGCGGAGCTGCTGCCCGAGGAGCAATCCCCGCGCGTGCGGGGCCGACGACCGTCCGTCCGCCGAACGGTCACTGCGACCGGAGCAATCCCCGCGCGTGCGGGGCCGACGCCTCGTACACGTCACGGGCAAGGAGGGGCCAGGAGCAATCCCCGCGCGTGCGGGGCCGACACTTCGTGACCTCCGGGTTTAGCGGCGATTGCGGGCCGAGAGAATCAGTCCGTCGAAGTCGACAGGCTTCCAGCGGTCCTTGCCGGCGGTGCGGACGGTCCAGCCTTGTTCGTTGGTGGCAGGTTCGACGAGGACGGCTTGGCCGTCGCCGATGCGGGTGGCGAGGAGGTCCCAGAGGCGGTCTCGGATGCGACGGCTGGGGGTGCCGACGAAGACGCCGGCGTTGACCTCGACCATCCATCGGGTGAGGTGGCCGCGCAGGCCTTCGGGAGCTGCGATGAGGATGATGACGGTCACGGGTTGCTCGTGTCCTGGGTGAACTCCGGGCCGATGATGGCCAGGTGTTCGTCGCCCATACCGGGGTCGGATATGGAAGGCGTCGGTGTGCCCTCGGTGCCCGACCAGTTGACACCGCCCTGTACTGCGCCCACGCGTTCATCCCAGAGTTCGTTGACCTCGACGTCGGGCATGTCGGTGCCGTCCGGACTGAGGAGGGTCTTGACGTCGTGGACGATACGCCCGAGCAGCTTGTCCTGGGCGATGCGGTCGCGCAGGCCGAGACGGGCGTCGCGTTCCTCGGTGTGGCCCTGCTGGGCGAGGTCAAAGGCAAGGGGGATGGTGTACTCGGCCTTGTAGAGGTCGGCGATGTCGAGGACGAACGACGTCGCCAGTCCGGTATGGACGAAGCCGAGGCCGGGGCTGACCCCCAAGCCGGTGATGACCGCGTGGCAGATCCCGTAGAGCGCGGCGTTGGCCGCCGACAGAAGGCGGTTGAGGTCGTCGCCCGCGGCGTAGGCGTCACCGGCCTTGTAGACGCGGCCGTTCCAGGGGACGCCGGTTCGCCGTGATTCGGCCTGGTAGAGCTTGCGGATACGGGCACCCTCACGGCCACGCAGCTGTTGCATGGTGGCGGTGCCGACGTCCTCGCCGGGGAACCGCATGCGGTACATGTTCCGAGCGACGGCCAGGCGTTCCTTGGTACGGCTGACCAGCCACGCCTGACGGTTGAGGAGGCCCGCGCCGCGACTTGGGCCGAGCCCGGCGGCGTACATACGCACGCCTTGCTCGCCGACCCAGCACACGGTGGTGCCGGAGTCGGCGAGGAGGTTGACGGCGCCGTGGGTGATGCGGGTCCCGGGGCCGAGGAGCATGACCGCGACCATGGCAGCGGGGACGCGGACGGTCTCGCGTTTGTTGATGACGACGACGGCGTTCTCGTCGCGGTCGATGTGGCTGCGCTCGACGTAGACGCTGGAGACGCGGTCTGCGAGGCGGTGCAGGTCGTGCGGGTGGGCCTTCCACCAGATGTCGGCCATCGGTCAGCGGGCTCCGGTCGGGAGCGGGGCGAGGGTGAGCAGGCCGCAGCCGTAGGCCTTGGAGGGGCCGATACCGCCCAGGAGTGCCGCCTGCAGGAGGCCGGGGTCGGTGATGCGCAGGTGGCCTTCAAAGGTGGCGGTGGTGAGGGTGACGGGGGTGCGGGTGCCGGGCTTGGTGAAGGTGCTGCGGCTGCGGTCGGTGATCCTCGCCTCCCGGGCGGGCGGGGCGCCGACCGGGGTATCTGCGGTAGATGGTTCGAGGCCCGGCGCGGGGTGGTCGGTCCGGGCCTCGGGGATGGTGAAGCCCCACCGGGCGGTGCGGTCCAGGAACCAGGTGAGCTGCTGGGCGGCAGTGCGGTGGGCCATGCGGTACGAGCGGTGGTGGAGCTCCGCAGCGGTCTTGGTGCGGTGCGGGCTCGCCTTGTCGGGCTTGGAGGTGTTCTGGACGGGGCTGGCCTTGAGCCGGAAGGCGAACTCGCGGCCGACGGCGAGCTGGGCGATCAGCGGGCTGTAGTCGCGGATCGCGTAGTGCTCGCCTTCGGCGTCGGGCCACCCGGCCTGTTCGACGATGTGGGTCCAGTCCGGCTTGGAGGGGGTGAGAACGAGCAGCATGGGGCGACGCGGGTGGTCGGCGTCCAGGCGCCACAGGATCCGGTCGCCGGGGGCGGTGTCAGGGATGCCCGCCATCACGGCGCCGTGCAGGGCCCGGGGGTTGGCGAGCAGGTTGCGGCTGGCGGCGCGCAGGGGGTTGATGCGGACACGTGAGAGGTAGGTCATCTGGTCACCAGCCCAGCAGGGCGAACGGGTCATGGCTGCCGGCTGCGGCGGCCGGTTGCGTAGTTGCGGCGGACGAGTCGAGACCGGTGGGGACGTTGAGCCAGGTGTGGCGGATGCGCCGGGTGGAGAAGGCGCGTTCGCGGGGCGAGAAGGAGCGCGGGACGTCCTGCAGGGTGTCGTCACCCGAGGGGTCGTCGAAGGTCGCGGCGAGGTCGATCCGGTGCGGGGAGAACGGCTCCGGACCCCGCTGCGCGTGCCGGCGGTAGGCGTTCCTCGCGGCTTCGCCCGCCTGCCACGGCTCCTCTGCCAGGACGTCCTCCAGGGTGGCGTCGCGCACCTCGCCGAGGGCGATCGGCTGGGTAGGGACGCAGGATCTCCGGCCGAGGGCCAGCGGGAAGGCGGGGCGGCGGATCGCCTCGGCCAGCGTCGTGACGAGAGCGGCTGGGCCCTGGACCGCGGCGGTGAACACCGCGTCCTGCAGGTAGTACCGGTGGGTGACGTGGGTGTCCTTGGCCGGGGAGGTCGACTTCTGGACGCCCTTGGCGTTGACGCCGGCCTGCGGCAGTGGCCGACCCCGGTAGTCGCTGACGGTGTGGTAGTCGCGCAGCAACGTTCCGGGCTGGTCGATGCGCACACCCAGGCGCAGCCCGACCAAGTCGGTGAGGTCCGCCTCCCGCGGGTATCCCGCCGCGGCGGCGAGCAGTCCGACAACTCCGGACTTGGTCGGCTGGGGCGGCGTGTCACGGCGGTTGAAGGCGCTGCGCTCGCCCCAGGACTGGAGCGGAGCGGCCAGGCGCAGTACGAGGACCGCCTGCTCCGGGGCCGGTGCGTGGGTGGGGTCGGCGGACATCAGTTGTCGTTCACCCGCTCGGTGAGCACGGTTCGCAGGCCGTCGCGCAGATCGGTGAAGGTGCGGTTGGTGCCGAACGCCTCCGCCAGCTTCTGCCCGGTCTGGTCGGCGTCCGTGTCGGTGCCGAGGGTGTGGCAGATGCCGACGTACAGCGGGGTGTCGCCCCACTGCTCGGTGGCGGTGGCGAACTCCACGGCAAGGCGGCGCGCGGACTCGGCGACGATGCCCCGGCCGGCCGGGACGGCGTTCTCGTACGCGGAGACGAGGTTCACGGGCTGGTCGGCGCGGACGACGACGGCCACCAGGCTGGGGCGGGTGCGGTGGGCGAAGGAGTTGCCATAGCCGGTGGGCATGGAGCGGGCGAAGGAGTCGACGAACAGGTCGACGGCGTCGACAGCGGCCTTGTCGTCGCCGAGGTTGCTGCGCAGCTGGTGCAGGCCGACGGTGGCGTAGCGGTACAGCGTGGCGGAGTTGAAGCCGATGGTGCCGATCATGCCGGCGCCGGTCTCCTCGGCGGTGTTCTCGTCGTCGACTGCCGTGTAGTAGTCGAACTCGAGTTCGGCGGCGTGGGTGGAGATGGCGTGGGCAACCTGGGTGGCGGCGTCGACATTCAGGCCGGGGATGTCGGCGACCATGCGGCCGAAGAGCGCGACATCGGCGGGGTGTCCGGTCTGCAACTGGTCCTTGACCGGCAAAGCCTTGACGGCCTCGTCGAGGGCCTTGGCGTCGAGGGTGGCGAGGTCGGTGGCGGTGTCCGCGACCAGGTCGACGATGCCGTCCAGTTGGCGGCGCCCGTAGAAGAGGAGGTAGGCGGTGTCGCCATCCTTCTTGCCGGCGGAGATCCCGGTCGACTTGATCAGGGCGTCGGCGATCCGCTGGGCGTCCTCGGCCGCGACGCCGGTGCGCTCGGCGATGCCCTTGGCCAGTTGGGCGGCGATCCGCTTGGTTCGGGTGGCGAGATCCTGCGGGTCGCGGCTCTCGGCGAAGTGGATGCGGGTGGCGCGCTTCCAAGCCTGGGACGAGACGCGGGAGCGGCGCTTTCCGCCGAAGTAGGCCTCCTTGGGGTTGCCGCTGTCGTCGCGGTTGAGGTTGGCCGGGGGGACGGTCTGCAGGATGTGCACGTCTACATAGAGCCGGTCGGTCATGCGCTTCTCCTCGAAGGATGGTGGTGCCGGTGGTGATGGATGTGCCGGAGTGCGGATCACACGGCAGGTGCCTGGTCCTTCCACGACTGATAACCGATGGCCCACTTGAGGCGGACCTGCGGGCGCCGGTCGGTGTGGTGCCAGGCCAGGATGTCGGCCATCAGGTGGTTGTAGTCCAACGGCTGCCCGACGGAGCGGAGTTGGGCGATCAGGCCACGCAGGTGGACCAGCAGCGCGGACACGCTGGTGGCATTGGCGAGTTGGGCGACTCGGGTGTCGAGTGCCTCCTCGCTGAACTTGCCACTGCGGCGCAGGGCTCGAAGCGCCTGACCCAGTTTGACGCCGCGGCGGTGCATCGGCGCGGACTGGCTCTGCTGGTGCAGGCCGTAGAGGGCCAGGGCGGCGTGCTCGGCCTTCTGCTCGTCGGAGACCTCGTCGCGAAGCGCGAGGAAGTCGTTGACCTCGCAGCTGTAGAGCGGCCACATCTTGGGACTGTCCATGACGGGGCGCCCGAGGCCGGAGCGCAGCGCCGCGAGGTCCTCTCCGGACGGTCGGCGTGGTTGCTTGGTGCGGGGGTCGATGCGCCAGGTGTGGTCGTGGGCGGTGAACTGGTCCCAGTACCGGCGCGGTTGGGCGGCGGTGGAGTGTTCAGTAGTCAAAGTCCGCTCCAGGGGCGGGGTCGGAGTCGATGGAGGGTCCCGTCTCGGCTGCCCGGGCGGCAGCGGCTGCCCGTACGGCGTCGGCGTGGCGGGGCAGGATCTCCTTGACCGTTCGTCGGAAGTTGGCGCCGGCCGTGCCGAGCCGGTAGGTCTGTGTCTTGCCCGCCTTTCCAGGCTGGTCGAGGGTGCGGCCGCCGAACGTGGTGGCGGGTGCGGCCAGGAGGAGCGCGTTCGCCACGTTCCACGCGTGGCGGTGGGCGAGTTGCTCCCAGGCGAGCCGGCCTTTCCCCAGGACGTCGTCGTCGGTGCCGGCGTCGCGTACGCCGGCGAGCAGGCGGCGCACCAAGGGGTCGAGGGCGTGCAGGAGGAATTCGCCGGGGCGCTGGCCCTTGTCCCAGGGGATGGGGTCGGTTCCGGCGGCCCGGCGCAGGTCGGCGGAGAGGTTGTTGACGGCCTGGGCAAGCCGTTCCGCCTGCTCGGCGACGTCCAGGAGCAGCTGGTGGGCTTCGCTTTCCTGGTGGAGAGCGAGCAGTGGCAGGGGGATGGTGTCGTGGATGACGTCCTCGACGACGGAGGACTGGGTGCCGTAGACCATCCCGAAGATCTCGACCTGCAGCGGGTAGTCGGCGGGGAGTTGGTCGTCCTCTTGCAGGGCGCTGACCTCGTCGAGCAGGATGCTGGTCTCGAAGGCGCCGTCGGAGCTCCGGCGGGTGGGTGCGAGGAGGGCTTCCAGGCCGCGCCAGGCAGCCTTGCCCTGGCTGTGACGGCGGGGCCTGCGCTCGGGAGGGGCTGAGGCGGACTTCTTGACGGGCTTCTTCGCCGGCGCGGCGAAGGTCCAGGCGGTGTGAGGCTCCCTCTCGGGCACGGACGTCAGGCGGTCGCCGGCGCTGATCACCACCCGGGCGACCCTCAGCTGCCCGCTCTCGTCCCGGTGCGGGATGAGCCTGATCCGCCGGGCCTGCCACGTCCACAGGTCGAGGAGGCCGTTGGCCTTGCGGGGCTTCCACGCGGGTTGGTGCGGGCCCTGCAGCCACTGCGGGACGCCGAGGTTGTCGGGCGGGGTGAGCGGGAGGTTCAGCAGGAGGGTCTCGTACAGGGTGCGCCCGGTGGGGATGATGACACCGAGCTGGCCGAGCGGGCCGGTGGGGTTGCCGGTCGTCTTGCCCGCCTTGACCTGGTCGTCGCCGACGACCCCGGTCTTGATCGCCGCCGTGTCCCAGCAGTGGGCGTGTACGAGCCAGTGGGCAGCCTGGGCCGGTGTCAGATCGAGCGGGTCCGCGTCGGTGCGGCTGGCGAACAGCGGGACGTTGTTGCCGCTCGCTGCGGTCACCACGAGGGCGGCGGAGCCCTTCGTCTCGCCTTTGGCGGTGTGCAGCCCGGCGACCTGACCGAACGGCGCCTCGGGATCGAAGAGGTCGAACTTCGCGTGATGCTCGGCGAGGTAGGGCAGGAGCTTCTTGTCCAGCTCGTCCGTCGTGAACCCGCCTTTCCGGGCCAGCCGTTCGCCCTTCTCCTGGAGATCCTGGGGTACGCCGGTGGCGTGGGCGACAACGGGCAGCAGGACCTGGCGCAGGACGGCCGGGAGCTGGGTGGAGAACTCGACCACGACGCCCTCGAGCTCGTGGGCCCGGGCCAAGGCCTCGGCGATCCCCAGCTTCACGGGAGGCCCGCCTCCGACGGGGCGTACCGTCAGCCACGGTTCGTCGACAAGGTTGTACCCAGGCACGCGCTGTTCTCCCAACTAGCCATGTTTAGCTTGTCGCTGGTTCATCGTGGCACCGGCGGATGCCTGTTGTGGGGTGAATGCTTGAATTGCCCCTCGGTCCCGCAGGTTGGTACGCGGGGATGGCCCCTGGCCGTGTTTGCCGGCCGGCCTCGGCGGCAAGTCGGCCCCGCGCTCGCGGGGGTGGGGGTCGTGTGGGCGGAACGGCACTGCGTCCGTTCCGCCCATGCGCTCTACCGGTACGGGTGAGCTCCGCTCACCACGAGGCCGAGCAGGTCGTCGTAGCGCAGCCGGAAGTCGCCGATGACCGCGGCGCCGTGCTCGTCGAGCTCGAGGGCCAGGCTGTGTCGCAGCCACGGATGGTCGCGCCAGCCCGACAACGGACCGAGCTCCTGCTCGGCCGCCACGGTCAGCTTGGTGGGGAGACGCACCGTCCCGGAGAGCACATCGTCCACCAGCTCGGCCGCGACCGTCCCGTTGGGGCCGAGCTTTCGGCCCGTCATCGCACGCAAAGCATCCGCGGTGCGGCCTACCAAGACGACCTCCACGCTCCGGTCCCCGTCGCGGACGAGCGCTTCGAACTGCCCCTCCGTCAGGCTGCCGTGGCTTCCGTAATGGAGGCCGGCCAGGGTCTGCGACCCGTGTTCCCCGGTGCGGGTCAGCAGGTACTCGACGGCCGCGTCGCGGCGCTCGTTCTGTCGTTTCTTCCACACCTGCCGTGCATCATCCTCCGCCTCGATCCAGGAGGCGGGGACGAGGGCGTCGGTGCCGTACACGCGGGCGACCAGATCCGGCACCTCACCGGGGATCTTCCACGTTCCTTCGTCGGCCGTCGCCGCCCGCTCGACCTCGGCCGCCGTGCGCAGCAGCAGGTAGCGGCCGTAGATCCCTTCGGAGGCGGGCAGGATGTTCGGCGCACCGTCACCGAGGTGGATACCGGTGACGACGACGGTGGGCCGGGACAGCAGGCGGGGGCGCCTCACGCCGTCATGGCGGTGAAGGCGTCCGATGCGCTGCAGCAGCAGGTCCATCGGTGCGAGGTCGGTGATCAGCAGATCGGCGTCGACATCGAAGGACTGCTCCGCGAGCTGGGTCGCGACAACGATCAGTCGGTCGGGGCGCTCGGTCCCTTCGGTCGGCGGTCCGAGGAGCCTCAGTACCTCCTGCGTACGGTCGGCTCGGTGGCCTGCGTGCAGGCGGCCGTGCAGAAGCCGGACGTCAGCGCCGAACTCCTCGCGGAGGGCCTCGAACGTGGACTGAGCGCGGGCCACGGTGTTGCGGATGACCAGGACGCATCCGCCGTCGACCAGGCACTCCTTCAGGAGGTCAACCACTGCGGCATCCGCCGGCCCGGCGTCGTCCCCCGAGGTCAGGGAATCGGTCAGCGTCGACGGTTCACCGAGCACCTCGACCCGCACCTGGAGGTCGTCACGCCAGGATTCGGTGCTCTCGACCAACAGCGCCAACTTCCCGCCGTGTGCCGACCAGGCCGCCGTCACGCTCGGATAACCCTGCGGCTCCGGAAGTTCCAGCTCCACCGAGGCCTCCGCCGACTGTGTTCCCGCCAGGTAGGCGGCGACCAGACGGCGCCGCTGGTCCGGCGGCAAGGTCGCTGACAGCAGCACCACTGGAACCCCGGCCTGCCCGAGCCACCACAGGCCCTCCAGCAGGAACTGCGACATGTAGACGTCCGCGGCGTGGACCTCGTCGAGGATCACGACCTTGCCCACCAAACCGGCCATCCGGAGCATCACGTGCTTGGTGCGGGTCGCGGCGTACAGGAGCTGGTCGATGGTGCCGACCGCGAACGGGCTCAGCAGGCCACGGCGACGACCGAGGAACCACTCGGCGGGAGCCCTGCGTTCGCCGCCCTCGCAGCCGCCGAAGCGGTCGGCCCGCATTCCGAACTCGTCTTCGCCCACCGACGCGAAGGGGCCGTCGGCGTCCTGTCCCCACTCCCCCGCGCCCTCCAGCAGGGCGCGCCACTCCTTGTTGAACATCCGCTTGCCGTGCAGCAGCGCGACCTGGTCCTCCAGCCCGTCCCCGACCTTGCGCAGCCACGACCGGACCTGGGTGAACATCGGGTCCGCGGTCGCCTGGGTCGGCATGCCCAGGAACACCCCGTCCGCACCGTGACGCGCGGCCATCAACTCGGCAGCCGCCAACGCCGCCTTCGTCTTCCCCTCCCCCATCGGCGCCTCGACGATCACCAGGCCAGGCCCGCCCATCCGACGCACCACGTCCAGGACCAACTCCTGGGACGGCCGGGGTCCGTGGTCGAATCGGTCTCGGAACGCCTCAGGGCCCGGCTCCGCCAACTTTCCCCACCCACCGCGCAGTTCCAGCCTCGACCACGCTGCCGCGGCCCGCTGGCGCGCCTGGGGCATCGTCACCCTCGCCAGATCGGACTCGCCCGTGAAGTGCCGCTCGTCGCTGGCGATCCAGTCCGCCATCACCACGTACCCGGACAGCTGGAGCTGCACCGCGCGGCTGGGCACCAACGCGGGTTCGACGGCAGCAAGCGCTGACTCGCCCTCGTAGCCGAGCTCCCGGGTGAACACCTCCACCAGCGCCGCCTGTGCGAGCTTCCAAGGCGGGCTGGATCCCTGCAGCTTTTCGTTCTTCCTCGGCGGACTCAGCTGCCCCAACGTCGGGATCAGCCCGTGATGGCCGGCGACCAACGGCCACACCCAGCCGACCTGCTCCTTCGACCACTTCGCTTCGGTGAGCAGCGCCCTCAGCACGCGGGCGCCTGCTCTGTCGTGCCGCCAAGGCACTCCTTGCACCGCATACTTGTCCCAGCTGAGCCCCGCTTGACGGACCACGGCCGCACCGGCTGCATCGAGCTGCTGAAACACCGGCGTGGCCTTGCCGCAATCGTGGATCCCGCACAACCAGGCGAACAGACGCCGTCCCTTGCCCGCACCACCCGCCAGAGCGTCCAGACGCCACCGCGTCACCTGCGGCAGGTAACGGTCCCAGACCACCTCGGCCACCGCGGCAGTGTCCAGCATGTGCGACAGCAGGAGGTTGGCAGTCCCGCCGGCCCGCTCCGCGGACTTGCCCCACAAGGCACCCAACCAACCCCTGACCTCGGGCGGGTACCACTGCCAACGGTCCTCGACCATCGTCCCGACCTCCATGTGCGAGTACGCTTCGGGAGTCTAGAACCCAGCACTGACAACTCGGTTCATAGCAAGGAGAGAGATGGCGGCAATCATCAGCTGCCCCGGCGGGCCGCCATCCGATCGAACTGAATCAACCGGCGCCCTCTGACACCAATCGCCGCAGGTCAGCAAGTGTCGTCCCCGCGCTCGCGGGGGTTGCTCCTCCACGGGCGAGATGTGCACGTGCATTTCTCAGTCGTCCCCGCGCTCGCGGGGGTTGCTCTTCATCCAAGAAACCATCATGACGTTGGAAAAGGTCGTCCCCGCGCTCGCGGGGGTTGCTCCAGCCGATCTGACCCGCCCTGCCCCTTGAACCGGTCGTCCCCGCGCTCGCGGGGGTTGCTCCGGCGTGGTCCGCAGTGGTGGCGGAGGCCCGTGGTCGTCCCCGCGCTCGCGGGGGTTGCTCCGACTCGGTGAAGTCCAGGATGGCTCGCTGGCGGTCGTCCCCGCGCTCGCGGGGGTTGCTCCCGGACGGCCCGCGAGGCCATGGCCCTGACGGCGTCGTCCCCGCGCTCGCGGGGGTTGCTCCTTCACCGCCCAGAGCCTTGCCGCCGTCATCGTGTCGTCCCCGCGCTCGCGGGGGTTGCTCGGCCGACGCGATCACCACCATGGCCCAGCACCTGTCGTCCCCGCGCTCGCGGGGGTTGCTCCCCCACCCAGACGCACGAGCCGGAAGACGAGGAGTCGTCCCCGCGCTCGCGGGGGTTGCTCCCAGAACAGAGACACCGAGCGACTTGAACCACAGTCGTCCCCGCGCTCGCGGGGGTTGCTCAGCGTGGGCCATCTGTCGCAGGTGGCGCGCACACGTCGTCCCCGCGCTCGCGGGGGTTGCTCCTCGTGCGCACCCTGGCGCTCGTGGAGCCCGGGGGTCGTCCCCGCGCTCGCGGGGGTTGCTCCACGGTGGTGTCGCCGACGGTGATGCACAGGGGGTCGTCCCCGCGCTCGCGGGGGTTGCTCCGTGCGCCCGGGACCGGTCACCTACGGCCGATTGTCGTCCCCGCGCTCGCGGGGGTTGCTCGAGGCCACCCCTCCGGCGAGCCGCGCGGGGGTGGTCGTCCCCGCGCTCGCGGGGGTTGCTCCCCGTGTCGCTCGCCGACGACTTCCACGCCCTCGTCGTCCCCGCGCTCGCGGGGGTTGCTCCGCCTGGGCGGTCTCCTCCACGAGCTCCACCATGTCGGCCCCGCGCTCGCGGGGGTTGCTCCGAGGACCTCGATCTCGCCGGCACCCTCACCGAGTCGGCCCCGCGCTCGCGGGGGGTGCTCCGTCCGCAGCGGCATCCCGCTCGGCCGCCTCCAGTCGGCCCCGCGCTCGCTGGGGTTGCTCCAGCTCCATCTCCGGCGCCGGCATCGAGGGCTCGTCGGCCCCGCGCTCGCGGGGGTTGCTCCCCCCGGTATTGAGGAGCACCATTGTGATCAAGGTCGGCCCCGCGCTCGCTGGGGTTGCTCGGCGACCTCGGCGGCCTCGGCGGCGTCGGCCCCGCGCTCGCGGGGGTTGCTCCGTGAGCGTCAACGTCACCAACCGCAGCCGCTGGTCGGACCCGCGCTCGCGGGGGTTGCTCCTTCTCCTGACTGTAACCGAGAGCCGTACGGCGGTCGTCCCCGCGCTCGCGGGGATTGCTCCGGCCTCATCCCGCCCACCCTCGACCAGCTCGGGTCGTCCCCGCGCTCGCGGGGGGTGCTCGACGGTGAACTTTGTGCCGCACATTCTTGGAAGGTCGGCCCCGCGCTCGCGGGGGTTGCTCCGAGGAGCCGCCCCTGTTCGCCATAGACCCCGAGTCGTCCCCGCGCTCGCGGGGGTTGCTCCTGGTTGGAGGCCTGCGGGTCGTCCGAGAAGCCGTCGGCCCCGCGCTCGCGAGGGTTGCTCCTCCCCAGAGTCATCGAAGTGCCCCGCGGCCGCGTCGGCCCCGCGCTCGCGCGGGGGGGGAGGGGGGGAGTTGCTCCGAGGTCAAGCCGGGCATGCGGCCCGTCAACGCGTCGGCCCCGCCGCGCTCGCAGGGGTTGCGTCCGAAGCGGTACTCGGTGCCACACGCCTCAACCGGTCGACCTCACTCACACGAGGTACTCCCGGACCATCGGCCAGCAGCGCGCGCGGTGTTAACTCCTCATGCCTCAAGGTTGCGTGTTCAATTCTCTCGGCCCAGCATCCAGTCAACAGGCATCTTGGGTAGATACGCTATGAGCAATGTCGGAACCGCGCTCGCGGAAATCGCTCCACGGTAGCCCAGCTTCGCACAGGCGAATCGCTGTTGGCCCCGCGCTCGCGGGGATCGCTCATCGACGGTCGGGCTATTGCAAGGACACGGCCACCGCAGCACTGACTGCACAACACGGTCGCCCACCTCCGAACAGGAGCTACATCTCAGTTGTTTGACTAACCATCAGCGCTCCAACCCGACCGCCGGCTAGCTGGTACTGTGCTTCACGGCGCACCGTTCGCTCCGCGAAGGGAGGTGATCATGAAGCGACTGATTACCAAGGTTAGGGAAGCTGTCAGGCGCAACCTGGGCCACGAGCCTCGGGGCGCGCATTGGCTGGTCTACGGCAAGGACGCAGCCGTGTTGGCCCACGCGCTGGCCGGAATCGCCGTTTACCTGCACCACTGGTAGCTGGCCCCGAGGCTTCATGATTTCCGTTGGGGGCCGTTTCGCGCCAACGGGGCGGCCCCTGACACGTCTTAAACTACCCTGAACTCTGCATGTGTGGACAGTGCTTGCCACTGCGAGCCCTATCATCGGGGTGCAGGTCCACCGTCACATTAGCCTTCACACTCTCCTTGGTGACCGATCGCTCGTCTATGGTCACCTAGACGCGGCCGACTCCTCGCGCTTCCACGGCGTGACCTCCGCCGAGACGTCCAGATCCTCGAAGGAACCCACGATCTCTCACTCCTTCGAGAGCGTGCGCCGGTCGCCGACGACGCCTGCACCATGTGCCCATGTCCCCGTGCGTGTCCGACACACGCGAACCAGCGGCGGCCCGAACCGGTGCCAACGCCGTCACGCTGCTCACGCGAGAACCTCTTTCGAGAAGGCGTCTATCCGCTGGAGGATTGATCTCCTGACGGCCAGTCAGAAACTCGCGGACACCTGCACCAAGGCGTACGTCGAGCGCCCCGCCTCCCACGCCGAACGCTGGTCCGACCACGCACCGGTAACAGCCGTCTTCGACCTCACCCAACTCCCAAAGCACTGAGGGAAGATCGGGCAACTCGCTCCAGCTGCCGCGAGGCCGGCGCGCTGCTCATCCAAAGCATCGGCCGAGGCTGCAACTTGCCTGCCACTGGGCTGGCGGCGATCCGTTCTTCTGAGTGAAAGTCAGCCGACCTCCGGGAAACGACTCGTTTTGTAAAAGTCAGGAGGGAGCAGCCAGCGTTCAGGGAGACCGTCAACCCATCGGGGTTGCGGCTTCCCGCTCTCGGGTGTGGCCCGCCGGGCCACGAGCTGACTGAGCAACCCGCCACCGTGTTTCCCTCACCAGCGGCACGCTGGTCCATCGCCTTACTCTCCACGACATCCCCAGCCTCCCAACCCGGGCCACCGCCCTCGCTTTGACTCCCGCCACCGCGACCGCGCGCCGTCAACCCCGCTCTCCGCACGTACTCAGGCACTGTGGCACAGCTCCACGTGTGACAAGGACCCGAGCAGCTGGCACCCGCCGCTGCATTCGATCTCGGCACGCCAGTCTTGCGACCTTCTACCGCCCGGAAATGCGACCGCCATGCCATGGGGTGCTTAACTTGCCTGCATACGCTGAGAGTTGTGATCCTCGGCCGCCCCGGAGGGCAACCGCTACGACTGCATCCTGGCGGATCACCCGCCATTACGCCCGTTGCGATCCTCGGCCACCCCGGAGGGCGACCGCCACGAGCATGCCCAGCCCCGCGGCCCCGTAGCCCACGAGTTTGCAATCCTCGATCGTCCCGAAGGGCAACCCGCCACGGGCTCGCGAGCGACCGCACCGCGTACGACCATGTGCTGCGATCCTCGGCCACCCGGGGGGCGACCGCCACGCTCGGCATCGGTGACGCCGGCGACGAACTCGGAGGTGTTGCGATCCTCGGCCGCCCCGGAGGGCGACCGCCACGTCGTCGCCGGGATCATGCGGGCCGGGCTCTGGGGGTTGCGATCCTCGGCCGCCCCGGAGGGCGACCGCCACCGGGCAGTGCCACCACGCCGGCGGCCGCCATGACGTTGCGATCCTCGGCCGCCCCGGAGGGCGACCGCCACCGGACAGGAACCTCAGGACGTCGTCCAGGTCGAGGTCGTTGCGATCCTCGGCCGCCCCGGAGGGCGACCGCCACGTCCAGCGCGATATCCGGATCGGTGGTCCAGCCGTTGCGATCCTCGGCCGCCCCGGAGGGCGACCGCCACGGCGAGAGCCGCTTTGCCGAGCATGCCGGTCTTGGCGTTGCGATCCTCGGCCGCCCCGGAGGGCGACCGCCACTCCCGGCGTCCTACTTCCACGCCACGGCCACCACGTTGCGATCCTCGGCCGCCCCCGAGGGCGACCGCCACGAGGCGATGGCGAGCGGCCGGGGCAGGCCGACGTCGTTGCGATCCTCGGCCGCCCCGGAGGGCGACCGCCACCCGCTGCAGACGGAGCTGTCGCAGTTCGCGCAGTAGTTGCGATCCTCGGCCGCCCCGGAGGGCGACCGCCACCTGGGTCCGCTCGAACGGCGGAGCCGGGGCGGCGGTGTTGCGATCCTCGGCCGCCCCGGAGGGCGACCGCCACGCCGGAAGGCCCCGGTGGAGTCCGTTTCCCTAAGGAGTTGCGATCCTCGGCCGCCCCGGAGGGCGACCGCCACAGGCCGCGGCACCCGCACTGACCTCCGCTGACGACGTTGCGATCCTCGGCCGCCCCGGAGAGCGACCGCCACGGCGGCGGCCCCGGTGGTCAACGTGAGCGTCAACGCGTTGCGATCCTCGGCCGCCCCGGAGGGCGACCGCCACCTTGGGGCCCACGCCCGGCGCGGCCTGGAGGATCGTTGCGATCCTCGGCCGCCCCGGAGAGCGACCGCCACGGCAGGGTGGTGGGTGCGGCTGCGGGCGGTGACGACGTTGCGATCCTCGGCCGCCCCGGAGAGCGACCGCCACGAGGGCCGGCAAGAGGCCCCCTGGGAGGCCCAGGAGTTGCGATCCTCGGCCGCCCCGGAGAGCGACCGCCACAAGTAGCTGGCCTGGGAGGTCGCATCCGATCCGGTGTTGCGATCCTCGGCCGCCCCGGAGAGCGACCGCCACGGCACGTGACCAGGCTGGATTCCTCGTCCCGCGCCCATTGCTTGCATGCCACCTGCCGGAGAAGCTGGATAATTCCGGCATCGTGCTTCGGTGCGGTCCGCGTGACGTGTGTGCACTTCGGGTTCCGAAGGAGGTGGCTGTCACAGGACCAGGTCTTCGCGGTGTGGCTGCACCTGTGCGATTCCGAGGGTCTGTACGTCGTTGAAGCCGTTGTGCGGGAGCCGGTAGATCCTGATGCTGTCGGTGTCCGTGTCGATGGTCTTGCCGATGTCGTTCATGAGGTGCAGGAGGTCGATGTCGGTGGCGACGATTTCGAAGACCGACTTCTGGACTCGCAGTCCGTGTCCTTCGCAGAGTTTGGCGACTTTTCGGAGCCTGCGGCGGCCCGCTGGCGTGGTCGTGTCCACGTCGTAGGTCAGCAGGAGGTCCATCAGGCAGCCGTCCAGGGGAGATAGCCGGGCAGGTCGCCGCGGATGTGGCGGGCGAGGATGCGGCACTGGACGACGGGAAGAAGTGCTGCGGGGACGGCTCGTCCTGCGATCGGGTGTTCCCAGGTCTGTGTCTTCCAGTCCTGCCAGGCGGCGAGTACGGCCTTGCGGCCGTCTTCGGTGAGGTTGACCGCGCCGCCGGCGAGGTTGTCGAAGTGGTGGGCCTTGAGTTCGCGCCGGTTGAGGAGGGTGAGCGCGAAGCGGTCTGCCAGGACCGGCCGGAATTCCTCCATGAGGTCGAGCGCCAGCGCCGGTTTCGCGGGTCGCAGGCCGTGGAGGAATCCGATGTAGGGGTCGAGTCCGATCTGCTCGATCGCGCCGTGGACGAGGTTGCGCAGCAATCCGTAGGTGAAGGACAGGAGGGCGTTGACCGGGTCGGTGGGCGGGCGTCGGCTGCGGTGGGTGAACGCGGGGATGCCGTCTGCGGGACGGTGTACCTCGCGCAGTGCGCCGAAGTAGGTTCGGGCGGCGTTTCCTTCGATTCCCATCAAGGTGTCCAGCAAGTCGGCGTGTTGGGTCTCGGGCAGTACCTCGGCGAGTCTGGCGGCTGCCTCCCGGATTCGGGTCTGCTCGGCGGGCTGGGCGTCGCGGGCGGCGCGCAGGAGGATCCAGCGGCTGTTGCGGATCTTCCCGGCGACGGTGTTGCGTGCGATGTCCAGGCGCCTGACCGGATCGGCGTGGGTGCAGTGCTGTTGATGGCGCAGGAGGACGTTGCCGCGTACGGGGCCTTCGAGTCGTGCCTGGAACCGGCCTGCTCGAGTCATCCAGGTGACGGGGCGGCCGTCCTGGGCGCAGCGGGTGAGGAGTTCGGTGGAGAGGTTGATGTGGCCGTAGACGACGATGGCGTCGAGGCGGCGTAGGGGGAGGGTCTTGCGGCCTGGTGTGTCGGGGAGGTGGATGCGTAGGGAGTCCTGGTCAAGGCGTAGGTCGGTGCCTTGGGTTTGGACGTAGAGGGTGTTGAGGAGTTCGGTGGTCATGGGTCCGCGAGGTTTTCGTCTTGGGTGGTGTAGAGGGCGGTGAGGGCCTGCCGGTAACGGCGGGTGTTGGCGAGGATGGTGGGGATGCAGCTGGTGGCCATGGAGCAGCGTCGGCAGCGGTTGTCGGTTGCGGGGGGCGGTAGTTGGCCGGTGGTGAGGAGGGTGCGGATGGCGTGGGTGGTGGTGAGGACGCGCTGGTGGAGTTCGGGGGTGATGGTGATGGTGTGACGTCGGCGGTCGGTGGCGGAGTAGACGGCGGCTTGGGGTACGGGTCGCTGGAACATCTGCTGTAGGCAGATGGCTTGGGCGGCGGCCTGGACGTCGGCGGGGCCGCCTGGGTGGTAGCGGCCTGATTTGTGTTCGATGGGCAGGATGGTGCCGTCGTTGTGGAGTTCGATGGTGTCGCAGGTTCCGGTGAGGCCGTGGCCGTCGTGCCAGACGGGGAGGGCGTGGAGGGTGCGGGTGGTGGCGCGGCCTCGGTTGCCCGGGGTGTCGACGCGTTGGTGGAGCAGGGTGCCGCGGGTGGTGGCGGCGTCGTCGGTGAAGGCGTCTTCGAGGACGATGAGGGCGCACTGGCGGGGGCAGTAGGTGTAGTGCTCGAGCCAGGAGAGGGCGACTTGGGGTTGGTCACCGTCCCCTGGCCGTGGCTGGGGTTGGTTCATCCGATGAGCTTGGTGAGGGTGACGCCGGCGTCGGTGAGGTCGGTGTCGTCGATCTCGATGGAGCCGTAGTCGGTGATGCTCCGGGCGGTGGCGTCGCCGAGCTGCTTGATGCGGATGCGGTCGAAGAGGGTGTGGGAGGGTACGCGGCCGAAGGCGTCGTCGTGGGTGAAGACGTAGAGGCCGCGCAGGGCGAGGCTGCCGCGGGCGGAGGCGCGGTCGTGTTCGAACATGATCTGGAAGGCTCGCCAGAACATGTCGAGGTCGTCGTGGGTGACGCCGGTGCGGGCGGCGAGCGGGGCGCTGAAGTGTCCGCTTCCGCGGTAGAAGGCGTAGGGGACGATGTGCTTGGTGCCCATCTCGGTCTCCTTGCCCTTCTTGTCGTCGGTGGGGTTGTTGAAGGCGTCGACGTCTTCCTGCCGGGTGGGGGTGACGCGGGTGATGCCGATCTCCATCGGGGTGATCGGGTCGATGGAACGGGAGAAGGAGAGCTGGAGGGGGCCCTGGACACGGCCGGCGGGCTTCTTGCCGGTGCTCATGACGGCGCCGAACATGCGGACGTCGTAGAAGGTCTGGCACATCCAGGTGCGTGCGTCGGCCTGCTGGGTCTTGGCACCGAGGGCGGTGTAGGCGCGTTCGTGCTGGCTGTTGAGTGCGACGCCGGCTTCGACGTAGATGTCGTAACCCGGCTGGGGGTTGTGCTGGTTGAGCATGGCGACGGTGTTGCGGAGCTTGCGCTTGAGGGCGACATCGGTGATGAGGCCCTGGCCGGAGACGGGGTCGGTGCGGGGGCTGCCGCCGGCGTCGGGGTCGCCGTTGGGGTTGCTGTCGGTGGCCTCGATCAGGAACACGAAGTCGTGCTTGCGGGCGGGGTCGAGGTGGACGTCGGTCATCGCGGTGTTCTCCTGGCGGTGTTGGTCGGGTTGCAGGGGGTTCGGTGGGGTCGTCAGGGTGTCTGGTCGGCGGCGGTGTTGCCCACCTGGGCGGCCCTCGCGGCCTTGGCTGCCGCGCGGGCCTGGTTGTCTGCGGTGCGCTGCTGCTCGTAGCCGATGACGAAGCGGGCCTGCTCGCGTGGTGACAGGTGGGTCGGCAGGTCGTCGGTGAAGGCGGCGAATGCCTGCGACAGCCGTGCGTCCAGCGCGTAGTAGGCGGGTTTCCTGTCACGTCGCAGGCGCTTGAGGTGGGCGTTGGCGCCTCGGCGCAGGTTCGCCAGGACGGCGGCCGGGGCGGTCATCGCGGTTCCGAAGAACTTGTCGCCGATCGTGGCCTTCACGTCCGGCAGGGCCGCTTCCTGGACGGCTTCGAGGACGGCGAACGCGCGCCCGCACAGGTAGGCGGGGTCGGTGCTGTCGGGGTCGAGTCGCGGCATCGGGCGGTCCGTTCGGTCGTGGGAGCGGGCAAGGGTCAGGCGCAGCAGGGCGGTGCGCGGGGCGTCGAGATGGTGGTCGGCGCGGATGCGCTGGAGCAGGTGCGGGAGCAGGCGGGCGGGGGGTGGGGTGCGGTGCAGGGCGGTGTGGAGGAGTTCGCGTTCGATGCCGTGGGGGGCGGTGCCTTTGACGTACTGGGTGCCGTTGTGGCGGCCGGCGGCGAGGGCGAGGTGCCACAGCGGCAGGTAGCGGGTGGTGCCGTTCCAGCCGTCGAAGACGCCGTGGTCTTCGTACCAGGCGCCGAGGTTGGCTTTGACGGTGTCCAGGGGGACGTCGAGCCATTCCCGTACGACGGTGCGGGCGTTGTTGAGGCCCAGGGTGAGGGCGTAGAAGTCGTTGGTGTCGATGCGGGCGGCGGTGGCGGGGTCGGGGGTGGTGTGGAGGGTGTCGATGAGGTGGGCGATGGCGGCGGGGTCGGGGTTCGAGTCGTCGATGAGGTCGATGAGCTGCTGTTCCAGGGGCTCGCGCGTCCACCAGATCAGGACCGCGTCCGGAAGGGAGCGGCGGTGGGTGTCGGTGGCGAGGAGGCGGTTGAGGGTGGCCATGGCGCGGCTTCCGCAGCGGTCGCACACGGGGGTGTTGACGAGCTGGACGGCGCCGCCGCGGCCCTGGGCCGGTGAGTTGATGCTGACCAGCTGGGCCTCGTTGCTTCCGCCGGTGGAAGGGATGGCGCCCTTCTTCACCGGTTCGGGGATCGTCGACAGCAGGTCCCCCACCTGCCCGCAGACCAGGCACAGGTCCTGCCCGGTGCCGCCGGCACCTTTGCGTTCGCGCACGATGCGCGCCCACAACTCCCGCACTGAGGCCCGCTCGTGCAGCCACTGTCCGTCCATGACGACGGCGACCGTGTGCCGGGCGTCCAGCTCCGCCGGGAGGTCGATCGCGGTGATGCCCTGGGTGAGGACGTCCAGCAGCGCCCGGGCCGCGGGGTCGTCGGGCGTCGAGTCGGCCCAGCGGCGCAGCAGGGCGAGGTACTCGCCGTGGCGCCGCACGGCCTCGGCCAGGTCCTTCTCCCTCGGGCCGTCCGCCTCGGTGGCACCCCTTGCGCGGGCGAGGACGAACTCGGCGGTGTCCACCAGCAGGAACGGCGGCACTTTCGTTCCGGAGCGCTGCACGTAGGGCACCGCCTCGACGACCGCCTGGCCACGGGACTTGGCCGGAGGACGCCGATCGGACAGAAATGGAGCGGCACCCCCGGACGTGACCACCAGTGCCCAGTCGATCTGCCGGCGCCGGTAGAACTCGGGCGGCAGGTCCGTGATCCGCTCGGCCTGCTCGGCCAGTCGCTGCAGAAGCACCGGATCACTCCTGCCCGTCGGCGCGCCAGGGCCCCGACGGCATCGCCACCGCCCCAGCGGACAACGGCTCGTCCGGCACCTCCATCACCCCGTCCTCCAGCCGCGCCCTGAACCACCGGTAACGCTCACCCTTGGACGTGTAGACGATCGAGTGCAGCATCACCCCCAGCTCCTCACTGCGCCCGGCGAGCACCGGCGCCTGCGAAGCCGGGCCGAAGAACGCGCTGAACTCCCGGCACCCCAGGAACGGCTGCGAGAAACACGCGCCCCGGTCCACCCGGCGCCGCAGCTGCTCCCGGAACTTCTGCTCCGGCGCGTTCGCGTGCTCGGCCACGACGATCTGCGCGCGGATCCGATACGCCACATCTGTCAGCGCCACCGTGTTGCGCTGGTCCCGGTCCTCCTCGACGTCGTAGCGCGCCCCGGGCACCGTCTGCAGTTCCTGCACCTTCTTCGCGGTGACGACCGACTTCACCTCGTTGCGCCGGATCTGCATCCACCGCACCGGCTTGAGCACCTCGATCGCCCGCACCACATATCGGAACTCGGGCTTCCAGTAGATCGCCTCCAGAACACCCACCGCGGCGGAAGGGGTCATCACCGGGTAGCTGACCCGCTCCGACTTCAACTCCGGCCTGGTGAAACACGCAAGAGGCCCCCACACCTCCACCACCAGGTCCGGGAACACCCAGCCCTCGTTCCCCCGACGCCGCGCAAGACCGCGCCTCGCCTCCACCGCGGCCCCTCTTCCAGCCATCCCGGCACCCCTTCAGACAGCAGACATGACACAGCATCAGGTTTAGCCCGTGTCGCAGCGACCCTAGACGGCACCACCGACAACCGGGCCCGCACCCCGAGACGCCAACCCCCGTACAGATCACAGCAATTGATCGGCACCGATCAACAACCGCCAACAGAATGACCTGCTACCACGCCAGCCCCACACGAAAGCCCGAAAGAGACTGAACCTGACCGATGCCCCAACTCAATTGATCGATCTGAGACATATGCAGGCGACCGCCGTCACATCGAGCAAGTGCTCACCGTTGCGGTCCTCAGCGGCTCTGGAGGGCGACCGCCACCCGGGCGGTCTCGGCGGGCGCGTTGTCGAGTGCGTAGTTGCGATCCTCGCTCGCCCCGAAGGGCGACCGCCACAGGCACGCGCGCTGCGGAAGGCCCTCACGCTGCTCGTTGCGATCCTCGGCCGCCCCGGAGGACGACCGCCACGCCGGGCCGGACCGGAGTCCCCTTCCAGTCGTCGGCGTTGCGGTCCTCGGCCGCCCCGAAGGGCGACCGCCACCGGCCGCCTGTCCAACAGGACCGTCCTAGACCCCGTGGTCCCGCAGAGTGGGGGGGGGGGGGGGGGGGGGGGGGGGGGGGGGGGGGGGGGGGGGGGGGGGGGGGGGGGGGGGGGGGGGGGGGGGGGGGGGGGGGGGGGGGG
>NZ_JBVHYH010000036.1:58065-80247 GCF_055569135.1 Kitasatospora sp. NPDC029367 | reverse complement strand
CAGCCAGCGCGCCCGCGCCGAGCCGACCGCCCGCCCCCCCCCACCCCCCCCCCCCCCCCCCCCCCCCCCCCCCCCCCCCCCCCCCCCCCCCCCCCCCCCCCCCCCCCCCCCCCCCCCCCCCCCCCGCGCCGGTCAGGGTCAGACGGGCGGCAGCAGGTCGCTCTCGCTGACGGTGTAGGTCAGCGGGGGGTAGCTGAAGTCCGTCTCCTGGTTCTCGCGGCGTCGCAGCCGGTAGAACTCGCGTCGCTGCTCCTCGTCGGCCGGGGTGAGGCGGGCGCCCTCCGGGAGGTACGGGTGCCCGTCGCGGAACCGCACGAGGGTCCTCGAGGTGCGGAAGGTCAGGCCCAGCCAGACGTTGTCCGCTGCGGGGACGGGCTTCTCCAGGACGATCCTGTGCCTGAGCCGCCGGTTCGACTCGACGGAGAAGACGACGAAGGTGTCGTGGGCGAGGGGGACTTCGTACCTCTCGCCGTCCGGCTCCTTCGACTCGACGACCAGCTTCC
Source organism: Kitasatospora sp. NPDC029367 (assembly GCF_055569135.1). Taxonomy (NCBI): domain Bacteria; kingdom Bacillati; phylum Actinomycetota; class Actinomycetes; order Kitasatosporales; family Streptomycetaceae; genus Kitasatospora; species Kitasatospora sp. NPDC029367. The sequence continues at coordinate 79,744 of NZ_JBVHYH010000036.1, read as the reverse complement.
TCGGCGGGCCCGCTTCGGGGTCGCGGTAGCAGGAGAAGACGGCGATGTACGAGCCCTCGGCCAGGTCGAGGGCCTGGTCGGAATGGGCGCCCATGGTCGTGTAGGCGTTGGTGTAGCTCTCGAACAGGGCGTTGTCGAAGGCGAGCGGAAGCCCGGCGCGCTCCTGGATCCGCTGCGCCAGACGTTCGTGGACGGGGCGGAAGCGCTGCGCCGGGGCGGCGTACCGGGTGGTGGTGCGGACGAGGGGCACACCGCCCGTCCGGTCGGGCCGGGTGAGCGTGGTGCCCCGGCGGCCCTTCCCGAGGTCCTCCAGGTCGGCCGATGCGGACAGTTCCGCGAAGAGGCCCGGCTCGGCGGGCAGGGCGTAGGAGCGGATCTCGTCCGAGATGCTAGGCACGCGGGGCACGGTAGTCTCCCGCGTTCATGCTGAACAGGAACTGGTCGCCGTAGTCGACGAAGGCCGAGGACCTGTTCTCCTCGGCGTACCGCCTGCGCAGCTCCTCCATGCCGGCCTCGGTGGGCGGCTCCAGCTCCACCAGGCCGCCGGCCGAGGTGAGGAAGGTCCGGCCGTCGCGGTGCACGGCCTCGGTCTTCGAGCAGCGCACCACGTAGCCCAGGCGGGTCGGCAGCAGCTCGGCGTCCAGGGCCGAGGGGCGGATCTCGTGGGTGTAGAGGCGGTTGGTGGACAGCGGCATGAAGAACACCGACCCGGGGTGGAGGGTCAGGGCGAACTGCCGGGGGAGCGCGTGGCCGTACTGTTCCGCGGCCGAGTCCTTGAGGCGGAAGCGGAGGCTGGTCAGCGCGCTGGAGTTCTTCGTGCCGTAGTCGAAGGGGTCGTCGGGGAGGGGCTGGAGCTTGTCCAGGCCGTCGTAGAAGGTGCAGAAGGCCATGACGCCGTTGACGGGCATGTCCTTGGTCTTGTCGGCGTGGGAGGAGATCTTGGCCTTGGACTGCTTGCGCTCGGGCGTGGCCAGGGTGTTGTGGTAGGTCTGCGCGAGGACGTGGTTCAGCGGTGCGTGGCCGCGGAAGACGGTGGCGGCCTCGCGGTTCAGGGCGTCGACGATGTCGGTGTCGGTCGGGCCGAAGTTCTCCGTCGGGCCGGACAGGTTGGTGGAGCAGCGCAGCAGGCGGAAGTGCAGCTCGTCGCCGTCGCGGGTGACGGGGGTGAGGTAGATGCCGCTGCGGTGGGCCGAACCGGGCTTGGTGGACTCCGTCAGCGACTGGAAGGTGTGCTCGGCGCGGATCCGGTGGAAGTGGTCGGCCTCGGGCTCGAAGAACCGGGGGTAGTACACGCCGGCGCCGTGGACGCGGATCGGGACCCGGCCGAGGCCGACCAGGGGCCAGGGGGCGTCGGAGTGGTTCTGCGCGAGCTCCCGGACGACGAAGACGCGGGCGGCCGAGTCGAGTTGGCTGGTGTCGAGCGTGGCTGTGTCGCCACAGAGATAGACCGTCTTCTGCGCGAGGTCGGTGGAGGCGAGGTCTTCGGGCGCGATCACGGCCCCGAAGAAGTCGATGCGCTGCGCCGTCGAGGGCGCAACCAGCACGTTGCCCGCATCGTCGATGCGGGCTTCGGTGGGATCTGTGGTCTGCATCGAGTGCTACCTACCGTTCGCCGGCCGTTCAGGCATGTTCAGGTGGTGGGGAGTTCGTCGGTCGTGACTGCGGTGACGAAGCCGTCCACGCGTCGTCGGGGAAGACGAGCGCCGGTCCGGCGGGGTTCCCTGGACGACGAAGACGACGAGGACGACGAGGACGACGAAGGTGCCGGGCGATCCCCCGCGGATCGCCCGGCACCCCCGGCCTGCCTCATCCCGCCCCGAGGGCGTCGGCGCCCCCAGGACCTCCTCCTCAGTGCTTCTGGTCGCCCGTGGTGACGGTGAAGGCGGCGGTGTGGACGGTGCCCTGGTGCTGGAAGTCCAGGAAGAGCCGGTAGCTGCCGCCGCTCGGGGCGGTGGTGGTGAAGCCGATGCCGGGGCCGGGGGTGGTGGTGTCCGGGTGGACGTGGAGGTAGGCGAGGTCGCCGGCGCGCAGGGCGACCAGGTGGCCGTAGGCGCCGAGGTAGGGCTGGAGGTCGGTGACCGGGGTGCCGTCCTTGCTGATGGTCAGGGTGAGGTGGCTGCTGCGGTCGGGGGTGAGGTCGCCGCTGAGGGTGACGGTGTAGCCGTCGACCGTGACGGTGCGGCCGGTGTCGGGCAGCGGGGCGGGGTGCAGGTCGCCGGCGGCGTGGAGGTCGGCGCCGAGGGTGAGGCCCTCGTCGGCTCCGGCCGGGGTGAAGTCGGCGAAGACCCGGTACTCGCCGGCGGCGGGGACGGCGGCGGTGGCGCTCCAGGTGCCGTCGGCGCCGAGGGTGGGGTGCAGGTGCTGGAAGGTGGAGAGGTCGCGCGGGGCGACGATCAGGTGGAGTTCCTTCTCGTGCTCCTGCTGGTAGGCGGTGACGGGCCTGCCGTCCGTGCCGAGGATGCGGAAGCGCAGGTCGGTGGGGGAGCCGGCGGTGACGAAGGGGTTGTCGACGCTGAGGGTGTAGCCGCGCTCGGAGACCTGGAGCCCGCCGGAGAGGTGTTCGGCGGCGGCTGCCCCGCTCCCTGAGTCGTGTCCGCTGTCGTGTCCGCCGTCGTGTCCAGTGCCGGGTCCGCTGTGGGCGGCGTGTCCGGTGGCGGGCCTGGGCTCGGCGGGGCCGGTGCCGGTCGCGTGGCCGACGCCGAGGGCGAGGCCGAAGACGGCGGCGAGGCCGGCGGTGAAGGCGGTGATGCGCAGGGCGGTGTTCACGGCGGTCTCCTGGGACGTTCCGGGTTCCGGCGGGCAGTGCCATGAGTGAATACCCCATGGGGGTATCACGTCAAGCGGTCTCCGCCTCAGGAAAATACCGGCCTGGGGGTATCGGCCGGGGCTTGCCCTCAGTACCCCCCAGGGGTATAAAGGAACCCGGCACCGCCCGATACCCCCAGAGGGTATGACGGCCCGGCCGCACCCGTACCTCGCACGTACCTCGAAGCAGCGACAGTCACCAGGAGCAACGATGACCACCCAGGCACCCGCCTCCACGGAGGTGGAACTCTCGATCGGCGGAATGACGTGCGCCTCGTGCGCCGCCCGGATCGAGAAGAAGCTCAACCGGATGGACGGCGTCTCGGCCAGCGTCAACTACGCCACCGAGAAGGCGAAGGTCTCCTTCGAGGGCGAGGTCGAGGTGGCCGACCTGATCGCCACCGTCGAGGCCACCGGCTACACCGCCGCGCTGCCCACGCCCCCGGCCGCCGCCGGCGGCGAGGGCGCCGAGCCGGGCGAGCCCGCCGACGGACTGGCGCCGCTGCGCCAGCGGTTGTTCACCGCCGTCGCCCTGGCCGTCCCGGTGATCGCGATGGCGATGGTGCCGGCCCTGCAGTTCGACAACTGGCAGTGGCTCTCGCTCACCCTCACCGCCCCGGTCGTCACCTACGCCGCCTGGCCGTTCCACCGCGCCGCCTGGACCAACGCCCGGCACGGCGCCGCGACCATGGACACCCTGGTCTCGCTCGGTACGGGCGCCGCGTTCCTGTGGTCGCTGTGGGCGCTGTTCTTCGGCGACGCGGGGATGCCGGGCATGCGGCACGGCTTCGAGTTCACCATCGCCCGCAGCGACGGCGCCTCGAACATCTACCTGGAGGCGGCGGCCGGCGTCACCGCCTTCATCCTGGCCGGGCGCTACTTCGAGGCCCGCTCCAAGCGCACCGCCGGAGCCGCCCTCAAGGCGCTGCTGGAACTGGGCGCCAAGGACGTGACGGTGCTGCGCGGCGGAGCCGAGGTGCGGATCCCGATCGCCGAACTCGCGGTGGGGGACCGGTTCGTGGTGCGGCCCGGCGAGAAGATCGCCACCGACGGCACCGTGGTCGAGGGCAGTTCCGCCGTGGACGCCTCGATGCTCACCGGCGAGTCCGTCCCGGTCGAGGTCGGGGTCGGGGGAGCCGTCACCGGTGCGACCGTCAACGCGGGCGGCCGGCTGGTGGTCGAGGCCACCAGGGTCGGCGCGGACACCCAGCTCGCCCGGATGGCCAAGCTGGTCGAGGAGGCCCAGAACGGCAAGGCCGCCGCCCAACGCCTGGCCGACCGGATCTCCGCGGTCTTCGTGCCGATCGTGATCACCCTGGCGGTGGCCACCCTCGGCTACTGGCTGGGCACCGGCGAGGGCTGGACCGCCGCCTTCACCGCCGCCGTGGCGGTGCTGATCATCGCCTGCCCGTGCGCCCTGGGCCTGGCCACCCCGACCGCCCTGCTGGTCGGCACCGGCCGCGGCGCCCAACTGGGCGTACTGATCAAGGGCCCGGAGGTGCTGGAGTCCACCCGCAAGGTCGACACCATCGTCCTGGACAAGACCGGCACCGTCACCACCGGCCGGATGACCCTGCTCGCCGTGCACACCGCCGAGGGCGTCACCGAGGCCGAGGTGCTCCGCCTGGCCGGCGCCCTGGAGCACGCCTCCGAGCACCCGATCGCCCGGGCGATCGCCACCGCCGCCGCCAAGGCCGGTGAACTGCCCGCCGTCGAGGGCTTCGAGAACGTGCCCGGCCTGGGCGTCCAGGGCGTGGTGGACGGCCACGCGGTGCTGGCCGGCCGGGAGGCGCTGCTCAACGAGTGGTCGCAGTACCTGCCGGGGGCCCTCGCCGAGGCCAAGCGCACCGCCGAGTCGGCCGGCCGCACCGCGATCGCGGTCGGCTGGGACGGCGAGGCCCGGGCCGTCCTGGAGGTGGCGGACGCGGTCAAGCCGACCAGTGCCGAGGCCATCACCAAGCTGCGGGCCCTGGGCCTGACCCCGGTGCTGCTGACCGGTGACAACAGGCTGGTCGCCGAGGCGGTCGCCGCCGAGGTCGGCATCGCACCGGAGCACGTGATCGCCGAGGTCATGCCGCAGGACAAGGTCGACACCGTCAAGCGGCTGCAGGCCGAGGGCAGGGTCGTGGCGATGGTCGGGGACGGCGTCAACGACGCGGCCGCGCTCGCCCAGGCCGACCTCGGCCTGGCGATGGGCACCGGGACGGACGCCGCGATCGAGGCGGGCGACCTCACCCTGGTCCGCGGCGACCTGCTGGCCGCCGCCGACGCCATCCGGCTCAGCCGCCGGACCCTCGGCACCATCAAGAGCAACCTGTTCTGGGCCTTCGGCTACAACGTCGCCGCCCTGCCGCTGGCGGCCGCGGGCCTGCTCAACCCGATGATCGCGGGGGCGGCCATGGCCTTCTCCTCGGTCTTCGTGGTCGGCAACAGCCTCCGGCTGCGCCGCTTCCGCTGAGCTCCCGCCGCAGGCCACGAGATGGCCCCGAGGCCCCGGAACCGCTGACCGGTTCCGGGGCCCTCGCCCGTTCGGACGCCGCTCCGGCCACCGTACGGGCGCTACCCACCGTGATGGCGGGCCCGGGCCGCCGAGGATCCGGTTCGTCCGTACTTGCCGGTGATGACCAGTGCTTGGCGGTCGTTTTGCCCGTACTTGGGAGTCCGCTCACCGAAGTCCTACCCCGCCGCGACCGGGCCGAGATGTGACGCTCCGACACTTGTTAGGCAAGCCTTTCCTGCCTTAGGTTCTCGTGCCGTCAGGCCGCCGACCCTCGCTTTCCGAGGGCTCCGGCGGCTGTTCCCTGCCCTTCCGGAGGACCCTCACCATGCCCGGTACCGTGCGGCCGCTGGCCGGCCTGTCCCTCGTCGCCGTCTGCGCCCTCGCCCTCACCGCCTGCGGCAGCTCCGGCGGGACGGGGGGCACGGACGGCGCCACCGCCGCGGCGGGCCAGACCATCACCGTCTACAGCGGTCAGCACGAGCAGACCGTCAAGGCGCTGACCGAGGACTTCACCAAGCGCACCGGCATCAAGGTCGAGCTGCGCTCCGGCGACGAGGCCGAGCTGGCCAACCAGATCCTCCAGGAGGGCGACGCCTCCCCGGCCGACGTCTTCTACGCCGAGAACCCGCCCGCGCTCACCGCCCTCGGCGACAAGGGCCTGCTCGCCAAGGTCGCCCCCGACACCCTCAAGTCCGTCCCGGCCAACGACAGTTCGGGCAAGGGCGACTGGGTCGGCGTCTCCGCCCGCAGCGCCGCCTTCCTCGCCGCCACCGGCAAGGGCGCCGACACCGCGCCGCCCGCCTCCGTGCTCGACCTGGCCAAGCCCGAGTGGAAGGGGCGCCTGGGCATCGCCCCCGGCGAGACCGACTTCGCCCCGGTCGTCACCCAGGTCCTCAAGGCCAAGGGCGAGGACGCCGCCAAGCAGTGGCTCAAGGGCCTCAAGGACAACGCCAAGGTCTACGACAGCAACGAGACCCTCTCCGCCGCGATCAACAGCGGCGAGGTCGAGGGCGGCGTCATCGACCACTACTACTTCTACCGGATGCGCGACGAGAAGGGCGCGGCCGAGACCCACGCGACCCTGCACTACTTCCCCAAGGGCGACCCGGGCTCGCTGATCGACGTCTCCGGCGCCGCCGTGCTCAGCCACGGCAAGCACCAGGCCGCCGCCCAGGCCTTCCTCGGCTACCTCGCCTCCGCCCCGGCCCAGACCGTCATCGCGAACTCCGCGAGCTACGAGTACCCGCTGGTCGACGGCGTGAAGGGCAAGCCCGAACTGCCCGCCCTGGACGGCATCGGCACCGTCGCCGACCCGGCCCAGCTCGGCGACGGCAAGCAGGCCCTGACCCTGCTGCAGGACGCCGGACTGCTCCAGTGACGACCCCCCTGCCCCGGCGGCGGTGGCGGGCCGGCGGCCTGCTCGCCCCCGTCGCCGTCGCCGTGGTCGCGGTGGTCGCCGCGCCGCTCGGCTTCGTCACCGCCCAGGCCGCGCAGGCCGGTTGGGACCAGACCCGGCGGCTGCTCGGCCGCCCGCTGATCGCCACCCTGCTCGGGCACACCCTCGGCCTGACCGCCGCCGTCACCCTCGCCACCGCCGTCCTCGGCTTCGGCGCCGCCTACCTGGTCGAGCGCACCACCCTGCCCGGCCGCCGGGCCTGGACCGTCGCGCTCGCCCTGCCGCTCGCCGTACCGGAGTTCGTCCGCGGCTACTCCTGGGTCTCGCTGTTCCGCTCCGTCCACGGCTACTGGGGCGCCGTCCTGGTGATGACCTGCTCGCTCTACCCACTGGTGTTCCTGCCGGTCGCGGCAGCCCTGCGGCACGGCGACGCCGCCGCCGAGGAGGTCTCCCGCTCGCTCGGCCGCGGCCGGCTCGCCACCCTGTGGCGGGTCACCCTGCCGCTCACCCGGCCCGCCCTGGCCGGCGGCGTCCTGCTGGTCTCGCTCTACCTGCTCGGCGAGTACGGCGCCTTCGCGATGCTGCGCTACACCACCTTCGCCACCGCCGTGTTCACCCAGTACAAGCTCGGCTTCGACGCGGCCTCCGCCTCGCTGCTCACCCTGGTGCTGGTCGGGCTCGCCCTGCTGCTGGTCGCCCTGGAGGCCTGGGCCGGCCGCCGAGCGCGCACCACCCGGCACGGCGCCCTGGCCCGCCCCGCCGTGCCGGTGCGGCTCGGCGGCTGGACCGCCCCCGCGCTCGGCGCGCTGGCCGCGCTGGTCGGCGTCTCGCTCGGGGTGCCGCTGTACGCGCTGGCGTACTGGCTGGTCAAGGGCAGCTCCACCACCCTGCCCTCCGCCTCCGTGCTCGGCGCCACCCTGGCCACCCTCGGGTACGCGCTCGGCGCCGCCGTCGTCGCCACGGCCGCCGCCCTCCCCGTCGCCCTGTACGGCTGGCGGCGCGGCACCCGGCCCGCCCGCGCCGTCGAGCGGATCGCCTACCTCACCCGGGCGCTGCCCGGCATCGCCGTCGCCCTCGCGGTGGTCTTCTTCGCCGTCCGCTGGGCCCGGCCCCTGTACCAGCAGCCGCCGATGCTGGTCCTGGGGTACGTCCTGCTGTTCTTCCCGCTGGCCCTCACCGCCGTCCGCGCCGCCCTCGCCCAGGTGCCGCCCGGTGTCGAGGAGGCCGCCCGCTCGCTCGGCACCCGGCCGCTCGCCGTCCTCTGCCGGGTCACCCTGCCGCTGGTGCTGCCCGGCCTCGGCGCCGCCGTCGCCATGGTCGGCCTCACCGCCTCCACCGAACTCACCGCCACCCTGCTGCTGCGCCCCACCGGCACCCAGACCCTGGCCACCCAGTTCTGGGTCTACACCAGCGGCCTCGCCTACGGGGCGGCGGCGCCGTACGCGGCCCTGATGGTGGCGCTGTCCGTCCCCTCCGTCCTGCTGCTCACCCGCCGTAGCCCAGGGAGCCCCCGATGACCGGACTCTCCGTCGTCGACCTGCACGCCGCCCACGGACGCAGCCCCGTCCTGCACGGCATCGACCTGACCGTGCCGGACGGCGCGCTCGCCTGCGTCCTCGGGCCCTCCGGCTGCGGCAAGTCCACCCTGCTGCGGGTGCTGGCCGGCTTCCACCCGGCCGCCGCCGGGCAGGTCGTGCTGCACGGCCGCGTCCTCGACGACGGCCGCGGCAGGCTGCCCGCCGAACAGCGGGGCATTGGCCTCGTCCCGCAGGACGGCGCGCTCTTCCCGCACCTCAGCGTCGCCGCCAACATCGGCTTCGGACTGCCCCGTTCGCAGCGCCGCGCCCGGGTCGCGGAACTGCTCGACCTGGTCGGCCTGCCCGGCCTGGGGGAGCGCCGCCCGCACCAGCTCTCCGGCGGCCAGCAGCAACGCGTCGCCCTGGCACGGGCGTTGGCGCCCCGCCCGCGACTGCTGCTGCTCGACGAACCGTTCGCCGCCCTGGACGCGGCCCTGCGGGCCGACCTGCGCCGCGAAGTCGCCGCCGCCCTGCGGCAGTCCGGCACCACGGCGGTGCTGGTCACCCACGACCAGGACGAGGCGCTCTCCTTCGCCGACACCGTCGCCGTCCTGCGCGACGGCCGGATCGCCCAGGCGGGCAGCCCCGAGGAGCTGTACCACCGCCCGGCCGACGCCGCCGTCGCGGGCGTGCTGGGCGAGGCGAACCTGATTCCGGCCGAGGCCAGGGGAGTCGAGGCGCTGACCGCCCTGGGCGCCCTTCCGCTGGCCGGCCCCGCGGTTGGTTCGGGCGGTGCGCTCGCCCTGCTCCGGCCGGGCCAACTGCGGCTCACCGCCGGGCCGGTGGCGGGCGCCGTCCCGGCGAAGGTGCTCGGCAGCGACTTCCGGGGCCATGACCACCGGGTCGAACTCCGGCCCGGGGCACCGGGGTTGCCCGAGGTGCTGATCGTCTCGGCCGACCGCCCGTGGCCGGTGGGCGGTGAGGCCTATCTGGCCGCCGCGGGGCCGGTGCACCTGCTGTCGGGGGAGTGAGCCCGGTTCGTACGGCGGGTGCTCGCGGTTCGTACGGGGTCGTTTGCCGGTGCGGGTCCATGCGCCGTCGGCGGCCGGGGCGGCTTCGACGAGCGCGGCCCAGGGGCGTGGTGGTGCCCCTGGCTCGCGGTCGACGGTGCGTCGACCGCAGGCCGGGCGGAGGCGGGGCGTCAGAGGACGGCGAGCCGGTCCACCAGCAGTTCCACCCTGCGTTCGGTGTCCTCCGGGGGGAGGCGTCGGGCCCGGGTCAGGGTGGCCACTCCGTGCAGGGCGGCCCAGAACACCTCGGTGAACAGTCCCGGGTGGACGCCGTCGCCGGCCACCTCGCCGAGGCTTTCCAGCAGGGCGGCGAAGGCGTCCTTCAGCGGTTCGGGGGTCTCCTCCTGTGCGAAGGCCAGGCCGCCGTCGAGCTGGAAGAGGGCGTCGTAGACCGCCGGGTTGCGGGCGGCGAAGTCGAGGTAGCTGCGGGCGAGGGCGGCGACCCGGGTGCGGGGGTCGTCCGTGGCGCGGGCCGCGGCCCGCATGGCCGCGGCCATCTCGGTGGCGCCTTCGAGGGCGACGGCGCCGATGATCTCCCGTTTGCCGCGGAAGTGGCTGTAGAGGACGGGCTGGCTGTATTCGATGCGCTCGGCGAGGCGGCGGGTGGTGACCGCGTCCCAGCCCTGCTGCTCGGCGAGTTCGCGGGCCGTCGCCACGATGAGGCGTTCGCGCTCCGCCCGTTCGCGCTGCTTGCGTTCCTGTACGGACATGATTCGATCCTAGCAGCGCTAGACAAGCGAGCGACAGTAGGTCTAGCGTTGCATCATCGGCTAGCAGCGCTAGATCCCAGGAGGGGTCATCATGCTCAACGCACTCCAGGTCCTCACCACCGTGGTCGTCGGCGTGATGGTGGGGGTGGAGTTCTCCGTCGCCTTCTTCATGAACCGGATCTTCAGCGCGCTCCCCGAGGACAGCGGCCAACTCGCCCGCTCCCACGGGGGCCGGATGCTCGGCGCGGTGATGCCGGTCTGGTACATCTCCTCGCTCGTCCTCGCCGCGATCTGGGCCGTCGCCGGATGGCACCACCACGGCGCGGGCCTCGTCGTCACCGCCGGCGGGCTGCTGATCGTCAGCGTGCTCATGTCGGTCCTGCTGCTCGTCCCGATCAACAACCGGAGCAAGACGTGGACCCCCGAGAACCGGCCCGCGGACTGGAAGGAGCAGAGCGCGCGCTGGGACCGCTACCACTACGCCCGCGTCGCCGTCATCATCGCCGCCTTCGCCCTGCTGGTCGCCGCCCTCGGCTGAGCCCGGTGTGCTGTCGCACCGGCCTCCGGGCGGGCGGGAGTTGAAGACGGGCCCTACGGCCCCTCCGGCAGCTCCACCGCCTGCCAGCGGTAGGCCGCGTCCTCCTGCCAGACCTGCAACTCGCCCTCCACCACGGCTGCCAGGCACAGCCGCCAGTCGTCCCCCATGGCGAGGGCGACCCGGGTGGCGGGGCGCAGCGTCGGCCGCCACCAGCGCGGACGCCGGGAGGCCCCGCCGGCCGGCAGGCGCAGCCGTACGCCGCCCGCGCCCGCCAGGGCGACGGTGGGGCCGCCGCGGTGGCCGACCATGGCGATGCCGAGCGAGGGCTCCCCGTCGCCGATCTCGGTGCCGGCCGTCGCCGCGCCCAGGGTGTGCAACTGGGCGGAGCCGTCCGTCCGCAGGGTGGCGGCCTGCGGTCCGGCGGAGGCGCGGGCCAGCGCCCCGGCGCGCAGGGTGCCGGGCGGGCCGAGCGGGACGGGCGGTTCGCCGGAGCCCGGCCGCCAGCTGAGCACGCGGTCGCGGTGCTCGACCAGGACCAGCCAGGCGCCGGGCCGTTCCTCCTCGGCGGCGAGCACCCGGTCGGCGGGGCAGCCGGGGTGTTCCTGGCCGGTGAGGGTGAGGCCGGGGGCCCAGCGGTAGGAGCGCAGGGCGCCGGCGGCGGCGGTCCAGACGGTCAGCTCCCCGGCCGCGCCGGCCGCCCCGGCCAGGCCGCTGACCCCGCGGGCGGCCTCCCACCAGCCGGCCGCGGTGCCGACCCACAGGGTGCCGGAGCGGTCCTCGGCGCAGACCACCAGCTCGCCCTGGCGCCCGGCCCAGCCCGCCGCCAACTCCCGTACCGCACCGGGCCCCTGGCCGGCGGGCAGCCGCTGGCCGGTGCGTCCGGGGCCGGCCAGCGCGGTGCCGTCGGCGCCGGCCGTGACCACCAGCGGCCGGCCGGCCCGGTCCGGCAGTACGGCCAGGCCCGCGGTGCGTGCCACCGGGCGGTGGGCGCGCAGCAGTTCGCGGCCGCGGGCGGCCCAGGGGCCGAGCGGGGCGGGGCGCCGGTCGGGCTCGCGGGCGAGCGGTTCGCAGGCCCAGCGGGCCAGTTCCTCGCCGTAGCCGGCCGCCAGCAGTTCGGCGCGGGCCTGTTCGGCGGCGAGCCGGTGGTCGAGCCGGCCGTGGTCGGGCAGCAGCAGGGTGCGGGCGAGGGTGCCGACCGCGAAGAGGTCCTTGGCGGTGGTGGGGAAGCCGCCGACCTGCTCGGCCTCCGGCGGTACGTGCCCGGGGGTGAACACCGCGACGGTCAGGGTGTGGTCGAGCGGGGCGAGGAAGGTCAGGTCGATCAGCTTGACCAGGCCCTGACCGTCCACCAGCACGTTGGCGGGGGAGATGTCGCGGTGCACCCAGCGCTTGCGGTGCAGCTCGTCGACGATCCGGCACAGCCGGGCCAGCACCTCGGCCACCGCGGCCGGACCGCCGCGCTGGCTGCGGGCCCAGGTGTGCAGCGGCACGCCGTCGACCCAGGGCGAGATCTGGTAGCCGAGCAGCCCGCCGGAGGGCACCGCGCCGGGCCGGTGCGGGGAGGGGCCGAGCAGGAAGCTGGGCACCACCAGGTCGGTGATGCCGAGCCGGTGGGCGTTGTGCGAGACGTCGTCCCAGCGGCCGAGCCAGCGCCGCACCTCGGACGGGTCGCGCTCCAGCATGATCTTCGCGGCGACGAGTTCCTTGATCCCGTTGTGCCCGGTGCGCACCGCCCGCCACACCTCGGCCTCGCCGCCCCGGTGGTGGAACTCCAGCAGTTCGTACTGTTCGGGGTCGAACTCGGGCCCGAAGCGGAGCCCGGGCACCCAACGAGACTCTGACACGCAACCCCCGACGCTTCCTCACCGCTGCGGACGCGCGACTGCCGTACGGCCTGCGCGCTGCTCAGGATAGTGCTCATTTCTGTTCGTCTGCCCGGAGGAGGGCCTATTCTGATGGGCGCCCGAGCAACATCACAAAACAACGTCAACTCATGATCGTACGGGGAATGTTGATCATGAAGTAGGACGACCTCAAGGCACAGGGGGACGGTGCATGCTGCAACTTGCGGTGCTGCTGATCGTGGTGGCACTGGCCGGGGCGGCCGCCGTCGTGCTCGCCCGCAGGCGAACCACCCTGGACCCGGCCGGAGTTGCCAAGGCCCTGGCCACGGCCGCCGGACAACTCGCCGCCGGGAAGGCCCCGCAGGCCCGCCGCCGCTACGCCCGGCTCGCCCGCCGACTCGCCACCGGACCCGCCGAACTGCGCACCCAGCGCGGCCTCGCCCTGCTCGGCCAGGCCGAGGCCACCATCCCCACCGGCGACCAGCAGGCCACCCTCGCCCTGTTCCGCGAGGCCTTCCCGCTGCTCACCGACCCGGCCCGGCAACTGCCCCGGTGGAGCCTGCGCCGGCTCGCCGAGGAGCGGACGCAGGCCCCGGACGGCAACCTCGGCCCGGTCCTCGCCTACCTCCGGGCCGCCGCCACCGGCACCGAACCCGGCGAGGACACCGACACCGCCGCCCGCACCGTGCAGTGGCTCCAGCGCCTCTGCCGCGAGGGCACCCCCGAGCAGCGCGACCACGCCACCGACCAGGCTCTCGCCGCCCTGCCCGGCCAGGACTGGCCGGTCCTCGCCCGGGCCGCCCTGCTGAACGCCACCGGCCGCACCGAGCAGGCCGAACCGCTGCTCGCCGCCACGGCCCCCGGCGGCAGCGCGGAACTCTGGTTCCGCTGGGGCGCCCAGCTGTTCACCGCGCACCGGGACGAACCCGCCGTCGCCGCCTTCGACGAGGCCCTGCGCCGAGACCCCGGCGACCCCGGCCCCTGGGGCCGCGGCCCGCTCCTGCGCACCGACAGCCTGCTCTTCCGCGGCCTCGCCCGACAGCGGCTCGGCGACACCGACGCCGCCTGGGCCGACCTCGCGGCCGCCGCCACCGAGACCCCCGGCGACCCGCGCCCGCGCTACGCCCTCGGCCGGCTCGCCCTGCTGCTCGGCGCCGACGACCAGGCCCGGGAGCAGTTCACCGCCGCACTCACCGTCCAACCCACCTTCGCCCCGGCCAGGTTCGGCCTCGCCCTGGTCCACGAACGGGCCCAGCGGCACGCCGAGGCCGCCGCCGACTACCGCACCGGCCTCGGCCTCGCCCCCGACTGGCGCCCCGCCAGGATCCGGCTCGGCGCCGCCCTGACCGCCGCCGACCGGGCCGCCGAGGCCGAGCCGCTGCTGCGCGCCGAGGCCGACACCGAACCCGACTCCCGCTGGAGCCGGATCGCCGCCTACCACCACGGCCTCGCCCTCGCCCGCACCGGCGACCCGGCCGCCGCCCTCGCCCGCTGGGAAGCCCTGGACGACCCCGAACTGCACGTCCGCCAGGCCCTGGCCCGCGACCGGCTCGCCCGCACCCGGCTGGCCACCGACCCGGCCGCCGCCCGCGAACTGTGGCAGCGGGCCGCCGCCGAACACCCCGGCGCCCCCGGCTACCGGTCCGCGCTGCGCGAGGCCGCCCTGCGCGAGGCCGCCCACCTGCTGGTCACCGGCCGCGACAGCGCCGCGACCCGGGAGGCCGCCACCGCCGCGCTCGCCCTGGCCGACACCCTGCCCGGGGCGCTCACCCACCGGCAGTCCCGGCTGCGTGCCGCGCTCGCCCTCGCCGAGGGCGCCACCGAGCGGGTCACCGCGCTGCTCGACCCGACGGCCGGGCTCCGCGACCGCTACCACCTGGCCGCCGCCGCCCTGCTGGCGGGCCGTCCGGTGCAGACCATCGCCCTGCTCGGCCCGCTCGACCCCGACCCGGCCGGCGACCCGGCGCTCGCCCGGCTGCGCGCCCTGCTCGCCGAACGGGCGGGCAACTGGGCCGCCGCGCTGGACTGGTACCGGCACTTCCTCACCGCCCCCGCGGGCGGTTCCGGCTCTGGTCCCGGCGCCGACCCGGTCGGCGACTGCGCGGCCTGCACCCGCCCCGCCACCGGCGCCTGCGGCGGCTGCGGCCGGGAGGCCTGCGCCGAGCACCTGCACGCCCCGGCCGGATCCGGCTCGCCCCGCTGCACCCACTGCACCGGCCCCGCCCTGCGCGCCGTCCTGGACTGCGCCCGCCGGGCCGGCACCCCCGAACAGGCCGAACCCGTCCTGGCCGCCTGGGCCGAGGCGCTCGGCGACGCCGCCGACGCCGCGCCCGTACGGCTCGACCTCGCCCTGCTGCGGGCCGAACTCGGCCGCCTCGACGAAGCCCTGGCCGACCTGCCGGAGGAGGCCGGCGCCGCCCGGGCGGCCGTCCTGGTCCGCCGGGCCGGCGCCGCCCTCGCCGCCGAGCAGCCCGGCCGGGCGGCCGGCGACCTGCGCCGGGCCCTCGCCCTCGCGCCCGGCCACCCGCAGGCGGCCGCCGCGCTGGTGCTGCTCGGCGAGCACGAGGCCCACCAGCACGCCGTCGAGGGCCGCCACGGCGAGGCCTACCGGGCCTACCGCGCGCTGCTGCTCGACGACCCGGCCCACCCCCGGCTGCTGCACGCCCTCGGGCTGGCCGGCTACCGCTTCGCGGCCTCCACCCGGGCGACGGCGGAAGGGGCCCCCGCCGAGGCCTCGGCCGAGGCCGCCGACGAGCAGGTCTGGGCCTGGACGCTCGGCTGCCTGGTCGCCGCCCTGCACCGCGAGGAACTCTGGGCCGAGACCGCCCGGATCACCGGCCGCGAGGCCGACCCCCAGCGGACCGCCGCCGCCCGCACCGCGCTCACCGACCGCCTCCGCGAGGACCTGCGCGCCCTCGACCGGGCCGCCGGCCGCAGCGGTGACGAGACCACCGCGTGGACGCTGCGCCTGGGCATGGAGTCCCACGCCGCGGACGCCTTCGCCCAGGAGGACGTCCGAATATCCCTGCCCGGCCGCCCCGCCCGCCGGCTGGTCCTCGGCCCCGGCCTGGACCGGCTGCTCCGCGCCGAGCTGCCCGGCTGGGGAGAGGCCTACCAGCAGGCCGTCGGCGCCTGGCGGCGCGGCCCCGGGGCCACCTCCGGGCCCGCGCTCGGCCGCGCCCTCAGCCTGTTCGGCGCGCTCGGCCCGCAGCAGTACCTGCACTTCCAGGGCCGTCAGGCGGCCGCCGTCGCCGCGCTGGACGCGGTTCCCGACGGCGAGCGCGGCGCCGCCTGGCAGTCGCTGCTCGGCGCGGCCCTGGTCAGCCAGGCCCGGGAGCACCACCGCAACCAGGACTGGCGGGAGGCGCTCGACTGCCTCACCCGGGCCCGGACCGTCCCCGACCTGGTGCTGCCCGCCGACGTGGCCCGGGTCGCCGCCGAGTCCGGGGTCCGGGCCGCCCGCGCCCTGTTGAAGACCAGCGTGGACGACCAGGAGGGCGCGGCCGGACTGCTGGAGAAGGCCCTCGCGCTGGCCCCGGACGACCAGGAGGTGCGCGGCGACCTCGGCGCGACCTACGCCCAGTGGGCCCGCAAGATCAACAACGAGGAGAAGGACTACCTGCGCGCCCTGGAACTGCTGGCCAAGAGCGCCGAGCTCGCCCCCGGCGACCCGACCGCCCGGCACTTCCTCCGCGCCGCCCTCGGCAACCGGGCCGGTGAGCTCAGCCGGGTGGACGCCTCCGACGCGGAACTCGAGGAGGCCGTCGGCACGTGGAGGCGCCTGATCGAGCTCGACGACGACCCCGAGAACCGCCGGGGCCTCGCCTTCGTGCTGCGCCAACTGGCCCGCTCCGCCGCCTTCGCCGACGACAGCGCCCGCGCCCTCGGCCGGATGCTGGAGGCGCTGGTCTGGGACCCGGACTGGGAGGGCGACGCCGGGCGCGAGGCGGGCCGCCGGATCTCGGTGCTGCTCGCCAACCACGTCATCGACCACATGCAGAACAGCACCTTCCAGGCCCAGGCCGCGATGCTCCAGAAGGCCAGGTCCTACGACGACTCGCCCGACATCCGCGGCCTGATGGTCAGCGTCTGGCGCGGCCGGGCGATCTCGTTCTACGAGGAGCGCCTCTACGTCGAGGCGATCAACCTGTTGCGCGAGGCGCTCGAACTCGCCGCCTCACCGGAGGACACCGCCAAGCTCAAGAGCGAACTCGGCATCGTCCTCAGCTCGTTCGCCGTCGCCCGGGCCAATGCCGGCAACCACCTGGAGGCCCAGGGGGCGATGGAAATGGCCCTCCAGCACAATCCCCACGACCGCGAACTGCGCGCCCTGGCGGACCGGATCAACAAGCTCGGCCGCCGCTACTGACCGAACCGGCAACCGCCGGGCGGCCGGCGCCGTCGTAGCCCGTGCACCCGTTCGCCGCCGCCGCCGTCCCGGCCACCGTCCGCACCAGCCCCCGACCCCCGTCACCTAGCCACCGCCCCCAACCCCCCTTCCCCGTCCGGACCGTGAGGAGAGAGACCGACCGTCATGCCACTGCACGAACCGTCGCCGTACGAGGTCCTGGGCATCCCGCCCACGGCCGGGGTGCGCGAGATCAACCTCTCGGTCGGGAAGGCGCTCAAGGCGGGCCGGTACAACCGCCAGCAGATCCAGGACGCCGCGGCCCTGCTGCGCAACCCGGACCGACGCCTGGAGGTGGACCTCCAACAGCCGCTCCCGCCCGAACCGGTCGACCAGGCCGCCGAGTTGCTCGCCCCCGCGCTAGCCGAGCCGCTGCTGGTGATCGAGCGCCCCGGCCTCCCGCCCGCCGCGGACCTGCTCGCCCTGCACCTGGCCGAGGCCGCCGCCGACTTCGCCGAGCCCGCCCCCGGCGGCGCCGACCCCGAACCGCCCGTCCCCGCCCGCTACGCGGCCGACCTGTCCGTGCTGCCCCAGATCGAGGTCCCGCAATGACCGACGCACCGACCGCACCGACCGCACCGACCGCACCGACTGTGCCGACCGTATCGACCGCACCGGCCGGGCCGACCGCACCGGCCGGGCCGACCGCAGCCCTGCTCGACGGCCACCGGCCGTTGGAGGTTCCGCCGGGTGCGGAGGCCGTCGACCTGGAGGCCAAGTTCACCCAACTGCTGTTCCGCTCCTCGCTGCTGGGCAACAAGCTGACCGAGCAGAAGCAGCAGGCCCGGGCCGAGCAGCGGGAACTGCTGGGCGTTCTGGTCGAGGTGGACGACGCGCTGGCCGCCCTCGGGCTGGACCGCGAGCTGGTGGCGCTCGGGCGCGGTGCCGGGTTGGAGGCGACCCGCCGGCGGCTGCTCGGCCGGCTCGCCAAGGCCGGGGTGCGGCCGATGCGGCTGGAGGGGCTGGCGGCGGACCCGGCGCTGACCGAGATCGTCGGCACCGAGGTGCGGCCGGGGGTGGCGCCGGAGACGGTGTTGCAGACGGTGGTGACCGGGTTCTTCTGGGAGCAGGAGGTGCTGCGCCGGGCCCAAGTGGTCGTCGCCGCACCGGAGTCGGCGCCGGGGACGGGGCCGGTCGAGGATCCGCGGCTCGTGGCGCTCAAGCCCGAGGAGCTCGAGGAGCCCGAGGAGCCCGAGGAGCCCGAGATCGTCGAGCCGGCGGCCGTCGCGGCCGAGCCCGCTGCGGCGGAGCCCGTCGCAACCGACCCCGTCGAGCCCGGCGAGGCCCCGGCCAGGCCGGTTCCGCCCCGGGCCCGTCGGCACGCCAGGGCGACGGGCCGGCCGGCCAAGCGCGCCAAGCGCAAGAAGTAGCCAGGACCACGAGGGGCAAGAGGGGAACGACATGTACCGCACACTCGGCATCGACCTGGGCACCACCAACTCCGTGGTGGCCCACCTGCGCCGGGGCGCGCCGGAGATCATCTTCAACCGGCAGAACCAGGAGGCCACGCCCTCCGTGGTCGGCAGCGGCCGCAAGGGCGAGCTGCTGGTCGGTTCGACCGCGCGCAGCCGGATCGCCATCGACGGAGCCAACGTGATCCGCTCGGTCAAGCGCTTCATGGGCCGCAAGTTCAAGGACCCGCAGGTCCAGGCGGCGCTCAAGGAGGTCGACTACAAGGTCACCGCGGGCACCGACGGCGACGTCAACGTCTGGTTCAACGGCCGCTCCTACACCCCGATCGAGATCTCCGCGATCATCCTGCACCGGCTCAAGCAGGACGCCGAGCAGCGCCTCGGGGAGCCCTTCCACCGGGCGGTGATCACCGTCCCCGCGTACTTCGGCGAGCGCCAGGTGGCCGCCACCCAGGAGGCGGGCCGGATGGCCGGCCTGCACGTGCTGCGGATCATCAACGAGCCGACCGCCGCCGCGCTCGCGTACGGCCTGGCGAGCGACGCCGGGGACGAGGGCCGCACCGTCCTGGTGTACGACCTCGGCGGCGGCACCTTCGACATCTCCATCCTGCTGCTGGTGCCCGGTTCGGTCTCGGTGCTCGGCATCGAGGGCGACAACCTGCTGGGGGGCGACGACTTCGACCGGGCGATCACCACCGCGCTGCTGGAGGACATCCGCGAGGAGTACGGCTCCGACTACCAGCCGGACCTCCGGGACCGCCCGAAGATCGCCTCCACGGCCGAGACGGTCAAGATCGAGCTGTCCAACCAGCAGTCCTCCGAGGTGATCCTGCCCGGCCTGGGCGCCGGACAGCTGGTGCTGGAGACGGAGTTCGAGCGCGCCCGCTTCGAGGAGCTGATCGAGGCCCAGATCGAGCGGACCATCGAGCTGACCCACAAGGCGATCATGCAGGCCAACCTGACCGTCGGGGACATCGACGAGGTGGTGCTGGTCGGCGGTTCGACGGCGATCCCGCTGGTCGAGCGGCGCCTCGGCGAGGTGTTCGGCACCCGCCGGATCAAGCGCGGCGTCAACCCGATGCAGTGCGTGGCGCTCGGCGCGGCGGTGCAGTCCGCCCTGGTCGGTGAGGTGGAGTGCCCGGAGTGCCGGGCCCCCGGGGACCTCTCGGCCTCCAACTGCGCCAACTGCGCGACCTCCCTGCTCGGCGGTGACCGGGTCTCCTGCCCGACCTGCCACATCCCGGTCGAGGCCGGGGCGCCGGCCTGCCCCAAGTGCGCCCAGGAGATGGACGGTTCGGCCGGGTCCGGTTCGGCCGCCGGCGGTTCGGCCAGGTCCGGTTCGGCCGGCTCCGGCGCGACGATCCCGCAGCAGTCCCAGGCCACCACCGTGCTGCGCGCCGACAACTGCCCGCAGTGCGGCACCCCGGCCGCCCCCGGCGTCACCGCTTGCGAACTGTGCGGTGAGCCGCTCAACTCGGCCGCCCCGGGCCACACCAAGGTGTCCTCCACCGCCGCCGAGGACGTCGGCCTGCGCTGCGCCTCCTGCGCCACCGTCAACCCACCGGGCAGCGAGGTCTGTTCGGGCTGCGGCGAGTTGATGCAGGTCACCAACCCGTTCGACATCACCCCGAAGAACCTCGGCATCGAGCTCAACGACGGCCGGCTGGCCGTCATGATCCCCAAGAACACCAGCTACCCGACCAGTTCGCCGGTCAGCCGGGAGTTCGTGGTCTCCGGCAGCGGCCGCCAGCGCCTGGAGATCGCCGTCTACGAGGGCGAGCACGAGATCGCCCAGCAGAACGAGCTGATCGGCCACCTCACCCTCCGGCTGCCCGAGGGCCTCGGCGGCCGCACCCCGGTGGAGGTCTCCTTCGGCCTGGACCGTGACCGCACCATCACCCTGTCGGTGCGGATCCAGGGCGGCGCCGAGAAGACCGTCAAGCTGGAGCGGGTCACCCTCGACCCCGAGTTGAAGGTGCAGGTCGAGGAGCAGCAGCGGCAGATCGAGTCCTTCACCGACCGCTGGGGCGGCGAGCTCACCGAGGCCGAGATGCGCGAGGCGCAGCGGCTGATGGACGCCCTGGACGACCTGGCGGCCGGGCAGACCCGCGGCCAGTCGGTGGACGAGGCGCTGGAGCGGGCGCAGCGCCAGCTCAAGGCGCAGCGCTGGGTGCGCGGCTCGGAGGCCTACCTGAGCCTGTTCATCCACTACTGCGAGAAGCACCTGGACCCGAGCGACCTGGACCGGCTGCGCTCGGTGGCCGCCGAGCTGCGGCTGCGCCGGGAGGCGGCCGACTGGGAGGGCGCGATGCGCGCGGCCCAGAAGGCGGACGAGCTGTGCGACTCGCTCGGCCACACCTTCCGGATGCTCACCATGTGCAACGTCTACGTCAACCAGAACATGGTCTCGCCGGCCCTCGGGCAGCGGATCATGGCGGAGCTGCGCGGCCTGGACGAGGCGGTGGAGGCGCCCAACATGGAGGCGGTCAACACGCACATGTCGAACCTGCTGGCGCTGTACGCGCAGGCGCAGCGGGAGCTGGGCAGCGAGCCGGCGGCCGAGTCGCTCGGCCCGGTGCGTCCGGAGGAGGCCGGTCCGCGATGACCACTCCTGAGGTGTCCGAGGCGGCTGACGCGGCTGACGTGCCCGGCGTGCCCGGCGTATCCGGCGTACGCGACGTGCCCGGCGTAGGCGACGTACCCGACGCGCCCGGCGTGCCCGACGCGCTGGAGGTCCGCTGCCCGCTGTGCAAGGTCCCCGCGGACCGGCGGTCGCTGGCCTGCCCGTCCTGCCGGGAGGACCTGGGTGTGCTGTTCCGCCTGCGTTACGCCGGTCGGATCGACTACAACCGGGCCCTGGCGGCGCTGGGGGCGGGGGAGGAGGCGCTCGCGCTCGGGCTGTTGCACCGCGCACTGGAGGCCGAACCGGGGCTGGAACCGGCCCGGGAGCTGCTGGGATCACTGAGCGTGTCCGCGGTCGGCGGGCCGGGCGCGGAGCGGCGGGAGGGCCGGCGGGAGGGCGACACGCCCTCTGAGTGACCAATTCGGACGCTTCCGGCCTGCCGTCGAGTTCGATCGGTGCGAGTGTGATCGTCACACGGAGTTCTGCCACCCTCTCAAGGAGTGACGCAATGCGTATTCGCACCACCCTCGCCGCCACCGCGCTCGCCGCGGTGGCCGTCCTCGCCGGTGCCGGCACCGCCGCCGCCGGCGGCGCGACCGCGAACGGTGTCGCCTTCGGTTCGCCCGGTGTGCTCTCCGGCAACCAGATCCAGATCCCGATCAACCTCGAGGCCAACATCTGCGGCAACTCGATCGGCATCATCAGCGTCCTCAACCCGGCGTTCGGCAACACCTGCATCAACGCCTGACCCGCGCGGCGGGGGGGGTCTTCGGAAACAACGAGGGGACCCAGCGACCCGCCTGTCCCCCCCCTCGGGGGGGGGGGGGAGGGGGGGGGGGCAACAAAAAGAGCCCCC
>NZ_JBVHYH010000036.1:0-58057 GCF_055569135.1 Kitasatospora sp. NPDC029367 | reverse complement strand
TAACCCCCCCCCCCCCCCCCCCCCCCCCCCCCCCCCCCCCCCCCCCCCCCCCCCCCCCCCCCCCCCCCCCCCCCCCCCCCCGTGCCGGTACCCCCGTTCGGGGGTGGCGGCGCGGGTGCGGGACCGCCAACATGGTCCCCTGTCCCGCACCGCCGCACCCAGGAGCCCGCCCGTGCCGACACCGCCCGCCCAGCGCAGCTACGCCTCCGGGACCTCGGACGTCCCGCTGCTCGGCGACACCATCGGCGAGAACCTCGACCGCGCGGTGCGGGCCTTCCCCGACCGCGACGCCCTGGTCGACCGCCCCACCGGCCGCCGCTGGACGTACGCCCAACTCGCCGCCGACGTCGACGCGCTGGCCCTCGGCCTGCTGGAGCTCGGCATCGCCAAGGGCGACCGGGTCGGCATCTGGGCCCCCAACTGCGCGGAGTGGATGCTCACCCAGTACGCCACCGCCAAGCTCGGCGCGGTCCTGGTCACCGTCAACCCCGCCTACCGGGCGCACGAGTTGGAGTACGTGCTGAACCAGGCCGGGATCCGGCTGCTGGTCGCCGCCGAGCGCTTCAAGACCTCGGACTACGCCGGGATGATCGGCGAAGTCCGGCCCCGCTGCGCCGCGTTGGAGCGGGTCCTGCTGATCGGCAGCCCCGCCTGGGACGAGCTGCTGGCCTCCGGCCGCGCCGCCGACCCGGCCCCGCTGGCCGCCCGGCAGGACGAGCTGGCCCCCGACGACCCGATCAACATCCAGTACACCTCGGGCACCACCGGCTTCCCCAAGGGCGCCACCCTCTCGCACCACAACATCCTCAACAACGGCTACTTCGTGGGCGAGTTGCTCGACTACACCGAGCAGGACCGGATCTGCGTCCCGGTGCCCTTCTACCACTGCTTCGGCATGGTCATGGGCAACCTGGCGGCCACCTCGCACGGCGCCTGCGTGGTCATCCCGGCTCCCTCCTTCGAGCCCGGAGCCACCCTGGCCGCCGTCGCCGCCGAGCGCTGCACCTCGCTGTACGGCGTGCCGACCATGTTCATCGCCGAACTCGCCGACCCGGACTTCGCCCGCTACGACCTGGGCAGCCTGCGCACCGGCATCATGGCCGGCTCGCCCTGCCCGGCCGAGGTGATGAAGGAGGTGATCGAGCGGATGGGCATGGCGGAGGTGTCCATCTGCTACGGCATGACCGAGACCTCGCCGGTCTCCACCCAGACCCGCACCGACGACCCGGTCGAGCGCCGGGTCTCCACCGTCGGCCGGGTCGGCCCCCACCTGGAGGTCAAGGTCGTCGACCCGGCCACCGGCCGTACCGTCCCGCGCGGCGAGCCCGGCGAGCTGTGCACCCGCGGCTACTCCGTCATGCTCGGCTACTGGGACGAGCCCGAGCGCACCGCCGAGGCCGTGGACGCGGCCCGCTGGATGCACACCGGGGACCTCGCGGTGATGGACGCGGACGGCTACCTCGCCATCACCGGCCGGATCAAGGACATGGTCATCCGCGGCGGGGAGAACCTCTACCCGCGCGAGATCGAGGAGTTCCTCTACACCCACCCCGACGTCCTCGACGTCCAGGTGATCGGCGTCCCCGACCCCAAGTACGGCGAGGAGCTGATGGCCTGGCTCCGGATGCGCGAGGGCGCCGAGCCGCTCACCGCCGAGGCCGTGGCCGCCTACTGCGCCGGGCGGCTGGCCCACTTCAAGGTCCCGCGCTACGTGCACGTGGTCGACGAGTTCCCGATGACCGTCACCGGCAAGATCCGCAAGGTCGAGATGCGCGAACAGGCGCTCCGCATCCTCGGCCTCTGACCCCGGGAACGCCCGCGGCCCGCCCCCCAACTCGGGGGCGGGCCGCAGGCATCGGCGCTAGGGGTGGCTCAGTAGCGGGTGCCCCAGGGCTCGTCGGTGGAGACGATCTCGCGGCCGAGCGGCATCAGCGAGATCGGGATCATCTTGAGGTTGGCCCAGCCGAAGGGGATCCCGATGATCGACAGGAACAGCGGGATGCTGGTGATGAGGTGCCCGAGAGCCAGCCACCAGCCGGCGAAGACCAGCCAGATCACGTTGCCGACACAGGACGCGGCCCCGGCGTCCGGCCGCTCGACGGTGGTCCGCCCGAACGGCCACAGTATGAAGCCGGCGATCCGGAACGAGGCGATGCCGAACGGGATGGTCACGATCAGCACGCAGCAGATGACTCCGGCCACGACGTACCCGATGGCCATCCAGATGCCGCAGAAGAGCAGCCAGATGACGTTGAGGACGAAATTGATGGGCTTCATGCGCGTTACCTTCTCACGCTCGACGGACTGACTGCCACGACCTGCCATGCCCTCTGGCGTGCGCGTTCACTCCCTTAGGGGGCGTTCTTCGGGGGTGCGTCGGGGGCTCCGGAACAGGATGGTCACGGGGCCGTCCCGGTTCGGTACGTACCGGGCTGACGGGTGCTCAGTGTGCGTCGCGGCAGGCGCCGGTGGGAGTGCAGAGGGTGAGGGTGAGCGGGCGGCCGGTCGGGGGGATCCGGTAGTGGTAGGCGGCGAAGGTGATGAGGTCGCCGGCGCCGAGGTCGAGGGTGCGGCGTCGGACGGGGCTGACCAGGTGGTCCGGGTCGCCGGAGACCGTGATCTCGCCCACCTGGCCGCGGTAGGCCGTGACGGCGTAGGAGTCGACGCCCGCTGTGGTGTCGGCGGGCATCGGGGTGCGGGGGAGGAGGTCGGCGACGGCGGCGAACCAGACGGTGGTGGGCGTCACGCCCGCGTGGTTGATGACGGCGTAGCAGACGTCGAGGTTGTCCGGCAGCCAGAGGGCCACGGCCCGGGTCTGCCCGTCGGTGTCGAGGACCACCATGGTCGCCAGGGTCGGCTTCGGGCACTTCGGCGGCAGGTTGAGCCCGCCCACGAGGTCCGCGATCCACTGGGCGGAGGGCGGGGCGGCCTCCGGGAGCGGTACCGGGTGGCGGAAGGTACCGGGGTCGAGGGCCGGGTCGCAGGCGGTGGCCGGGCCGAGTGCCGTCACCAGTGCCAGCGTCGAACAGAGCGCCCCGAGGCGGCGTCTCATCGTGTCCCCTCCCCCTCCCGGTACGACGGGTGGGCCCCAGGATGCGCCCGCCTGCGGGCGGCGGCAAGGCTCCGGGCCGCCCGGAACCGGGTGGGTTCGGGCTCGGGTGGGTCAGGCCGGGCGGGGCAGGTAGGCCGGGCCGTGGGCGCCGGGCTCGGCGAGCTTGGCGACAGTGAGGCGGGTGACCGGGGTCAGGGTGTCGAGGTCGACGACGTCCACGGTGGAGGAGGCGACGGTGTTCGAAAACCAGTGACGCATGCTAACGGATTCCGTACGAAGGAAATCGGTGGATGTACGGAGGGGGTGCGGCGGTGTTCCAGCCGCCCGTTCGGATACCCTGCGGGGGTAAGCGGACAGGTTTGGAGTGGACGGGAGGCGGGGCATGGCGCAGCAGCGGTCGTACGGTGCCCCGCTGCCCGGGGTGCTGCGGCTGGTGCTGCTCGGGGCGCTGCTCGTCGGCATCGTGACGATGCACACGCTCGGGCATCCGGGCGGTGGCCACAGTGGCCACGGGGGCCACGGTGTCCAGGTGATGGCGGCGCACCAGCCGGCGGGGGAGCGGGCGACCGCGGATCCCGCGGCTGCCGACGGGATGGACCCGATGGCGGTCTGTCTGGCCGTGCTGGCCGGCTGGACGCTGGTGCTGCTGGTCGCCGGTCTGCTGCTGCGCCGTAGCGGTGACGCCGCCGCCGAGGTGCGGGCCCGGCTGTTGCGGGCCGTGCGGGCGCTGCCGCCGCCTGGGGGTGGGCGGATCCTCCTCAGCAGACTTTCGGTGCTGCGTCAGTAGGCGCGCGCCGGTCGTCCCGTGCCCGCACGCACCTCTGCGTGCCCGCGCACGGAACGGCTGACGCGCCGTCCTGTACGTCCACACCACCCCTGCACGAGGTGCACTCCGTCATGCGCACAACCACCCGTCGTACCGTCCTCGGCGCCGCGCTCGCCGCCGCCGGGAGCGGCCTGATCGCCGCCTGCTCCTCCGGGTCCTCCGACCCGATGAAGGGCATGGACCACTCCTCCATGAACCGCGCCGAGCCGGGCGGCCCCGCCGGCTTCGTCGCCCCGAACGGCCCCGAGGTCGCCGCCGCCGAGGCGCGGCGCAAGCCCGGTCCTGAGCGCAAGGTCGCGCTCACCGCCACCGAGACCACCCTCGACCTGGGCGGACGCACCGTCCGCAGCTGGGCCTACGGCGACCGCCTGCCCGGCCAGGAGGTGCGCGCCACCGTCGGCGACACCCTCGCCCTCACCCTCGCCAACCACCTGCCGCAGCCCACCTCGCTGCACTGGCACGGCCTGGCGCTGCGCAACGACATGGACGGCGTGCCTGGCCTGACCCAGGAGCCGGTCCGCGCGGGGGCCTCCTTCGACTACCGCTTCGCCCTCTCCCGCCCCGGCACCTACTGGTTCCACCCGCACTCCGGTGTCCAGCAGGACCGCGGCCTGTACGCCCCGCTGATCGTCGAGGACCCGAAGGAGTCGCTGCGCTACGACAAGGAGTGGGTCGTCGTCCTGGACGACTGGGTGGACGGGGTCGACGGCAGCACCCCGGACGCCGTCCTCGCCGAACTCGCCAAGGGCATGGGCGACATGGGCGACGCAGGAGCCATGGGCGGCACGGGCGGCACGGGCGGTATGGACCACTCGGGGCACAGCATGCCGGGCATGCCGGGTATGACGGGTACGGGCACGGGCCCGGGCGCCGGGAGCACCCCCACCGGAGCCACCGGCCCGTCCCGGATGCTGATGGGCGCCACCAGTCCGCTGCTCGGCGGCGACGCGGGCGACGTCGCCCACCCCTTCCACCTGGTCAACGGCCGTCTGGCGACCGCCCCCGAGACCTTCGCCGCCAAGCCCGGCGACCGGATCCGGATCCGGCTGATCAACGCGGGCGGCGACACCGCCTACCGGGTCGCCCTCGGCGGCCACGAGCTGACCGTCACCCACACCGACGGCTTCCCGGTCGAACCGGCCACCACCCAGGCCCTGCTGCTCGGCATGGGCGAGCGCTACGACGTGCTGGTCACCGCCAAGGACGGCGCCTTCCCGCTGACCGCCCTCGCCGAGGGCAAGAACGCCGCCGCGCTGGCCGTGCTGCGCACCGGCGGCGGCGCCGCACCGGACGCCTCGACCCGCCCCGCCGAACTGGACGGCCGGCTGCTGACCGCCGGGCAGCTGAAGGCCGACCCGGGCGTCCGACTGCCGGACCGCGCGCCGGACCGCACGGTGGCGCTGGAGCTCACCGGCGGCATGGCGAAGGCCGACTGGGCGTTCAACGGCCGCAAGTACGACCCGGCGCAGCGCCACCCGGTCGCGGCCGGGGAGCGGGTGCGGCTGGAGTTCCGCAACAGCACCGCCATGTGGCACCCCGTCCACCTGCACGGACACAGCTTCGCGCTGGGCGCCGGCGGCCCGCGCAAGGACACCGCGATCGTGCTGCCGGGCACGACCCTGGCGGTGGACTTCGACGCCGACAACCCGGGCCTGTGGATGGTGCACTGCCACAACGTGTACCACGCGGAGACCGGCATGATGACGGTTCTCGGTTACCGGGCGTAACCCCGTCCGGTCCGTGAGACGCCGGGGCGGGGTGCTCCACCGCCCCGCCCCGGCGCCGGCCCCGGCCCGCCGCGCCACGCGTGCCGACCTGCGGAGCCATGACGTTTTCTTAACGCGGGCCGATGACGCCTCCTTAACGGCCGTCGCATAGCCTGGCGCACTGCCGTCGCCCGACGGCGCTTTACGGGGTCTTTAAACAAGAGGTGCAAGGTGGTTTCGTCGGGTTCGACGGAGACGACGACGGAGGCTCCGTCGTCGGCGCGAATACGGCTCCGCAGTTGGCTCCTGGAGGACATGTCGCCGGAGAAGGCTGCCAAGGACGCCGCCGCGAAGGCGCAGCAGGACGCCGCCGAGGCGCAGCCGGACGGCGCGGAGCCGGGGGACTCCGCCGCCGAGGCCGGTCACGCTGCGCACACGGGCCAGCCGTGGTGGCGCGTGATGTGCCTGACCGGTCTGGACTACTTCTCGACGCTCGGCTACCAGCCGGGCATCGCCGCGCTCGCGGCCGGACTGCTGTCGCCGATCGCCACGATCGTGCTGGTGCTGGTCACCCTGCTGGGCGCGCTGCCGGTCTACCGGCGGGTGGCCCAGGAGAGCCCGCGCGGTGAGGGCTCGATCGCGATGCTGGAGCGGCTGCTGTCGTTCTGGAAGGGCAAGCTGTTCGTCCTCGCGCTGCTCGGCTTCGCGGCGACGGACTTCATCATCACGATCACCCTCTCCGCCGCCGACGCCAGCGCCCACCTGGTCGAGAACCCGCACCTGACCGGCGCCCTCGGCGGCAAGCAGATGCTGATCACGCTGATCCTGGTCGCCCTGCTCGGTGCCGTCTTCCTCAAGGGTTTCAGCGAGGCGATCGGCCTGGCCGTGGGGCTGGTCGGGGTCTACCTGGCGCTCAACGTGGTGGTCGTGGCGGTCGGCATCTGGAAGATCATCCAGGCGCCGCACGTGGTCACCGACTGGTCCAACGCGCTCACCACCCAGCACGGCAACATCTTCGTGATGATCGGCGTCGCGCTCGTCGTCTTCCCGAAGCTCGCGCTCGGCATGTCCGGCTTCGAGACCGGCGTCGCCGTGATGCCGCACATCAAGGGCGACGCGGGCGACACCGAGGCGAACCCGGTCGGCCGGATCCGCGGCACCCGCAAGCTGCTCACCACCGCCGCCGTGATCATGAGCACCTTCCTGATCGCGACCAGCTTCATCTGCACCCTGCTCATCCCGGCCAAGGAGTTCGAGAGCGGCGGCCAGGCCAACGGCCGCGCCCTGGCCTTCCTGGCGCACGAGTACCTGGGCGGCGCCTTCGGCAGCGTCTACGACCTGTCGACCATCGCCATCCTGTGGTTCGCCGGCGCGTCCGCCATGGCGGGCATGCTCAACCTGCTGCCCCGCTACCTGCCGCGCTACGGCATGGCCCCGCACTGGGCCCGCGCCGTGCGCCCGATGGTGATCGTGCTGACCATCGTCGGCTTCCTGATCACCTGGCTGTTCGACGCCAACGTCGACGCCCAGGGCGGCGCGTACGCCACCGGCGTACTGGTCCTGATCAGCTCGGCGGCCATCGCCGTCACCATCGCGGCCTACAAGAAGCGCCAGCGCGGCTGGACCATCGCCTTCGGGATCATCGCCGCGGTGTTCCTGTACACCACCGTGGTGAACACCATGGAGCGCCCGGACGGTGTCAAGATCGGTGCCTGCTTCATCGCCGGCATCATCCTGGTGTCGCTGCTCTCCCGCCTCAAGCGCGCCTTCGAGCTGCGCGTCACGGACGTGCTGCTGGACGAGACGGCCGAGCGGTTCATCCGCGACTACGCCCACCGCCCGCTGCGCCTGATCGCCAACGAGCCGACCAACCGGGACGTCGCCGAGTACCGCGACAAGATCCGGCAGATCCGCGCCGACAACGACATCCCCGGCGAGGACGACCTGGTCTTCGTCGAGGTGACCGTCCGGGACGCCTCGGACTTCGAGTCCGAGCTGACCGTCCACGGCGAGGTGCTGCACAACCGGTACCGGGTGCTCACCCTGGAGAGCTCCAGCATCCCGAACGCGATCGCCGCCCTGGCGCTCACCGTGCGGGACCGTACCGGGCAGCGGCCGCACCTGTACTTCGAGTGGACCGAGGGGCACCCCTTCGCCCAGTTCCTGCGCTTCATCCTGTTCGGTCAGGGCGAGGTCGCGCCGGTCACCCGCGAGGTGCTGCGCGAGGCGGAGCCGGACCGGACGAAGCGTCCGCGGGTCCACGTCGGCTGACGCCCGCCGCCGCGCCACGGGCTGCCTGCCGCGCCACGGCTCGCCCGTAGCGTCCCGGCCCGTCCGTAGCGCCCCGGCCCGTCCGGTCCACCAGGACCGGGCGGGCCGTCGGCGTTCCGGTGCGGCGGTGCCGCTGCCGTTCTGCGGTTCCGTAGGCCCCTCTAGAGTGCGGTCGGACCAACTGACCAACTGAACACCTGACCAACGGACCATCGGATCGCGAGAAGGGGCCCGGCCCGCATGAGCACCGCACCCGAGCACTACGACCGTCTCCTCGCCGCCCACTACACCTGGATGCTGGGCGGCGACATCCCCGCCCTCGCCGAGGCGCAGGCCGAACTGCTGGCCGGGCTCGGGGTCGAGCCCGGGGTCGCCGGCCGCACCGCCGTGGACCTCGGCGCCGGCCCCGGCACCCAGACGCTGGCGCTGGCCGCCCTCGGCTTCGACCCCGTCCTCGCCGTGGACACCAGCGCCCCGCTGCTCGCCGAACTGCGCGAGTCCGCCGACAAGGCCGGGTACGCCGGGGCCGTCCGCACCGTCGAGGCCGACCTGCGCGGCTCGTTGCCGCGGCACACCGGGCCGGGCTCGGTGGCGGCCGTGCTCTGCATGGGCGACACCCTCACCCACCTGCCCACCCGCGCCGACGTCGCGGCGCTGCTGCGCGACGCCGCCGCCGCACTCGCCCCGGGCGGGCGGCTGGTGCTGTCCTTCCGCGACCTCACCCGCCCGCTGACCGGCACGGACCGCTTCCTGCCGGTGCGCGCCACCGCGGACCGGATCATGACCTGCTTCCTGGAGTACCCGGACGAGGAGACCGCCCTGGTCCACGACCTGATCCACACCCGCGCCGGCGAGGGCTGGACCCAGCAGGTCAGCAGCTACCCCAAGCTGCGGCTGGCCACCGGATGGGTGGCGGCGCAGGTGCGCGCGGCGGGCCTGGAGGTCAGCCACGACGAGACGGGCGCGCGCGGGCTACACGTGCTGGCGGCCGTCCGGCCGTAGCGCTTCCGGCGGTCCGGCGATCCGTCGACCAGGTGAACTGGTCGACGGATCGAGGGCGTTGACCGCTGGGCGCACTGCTACGCCGCTGTGACGGCGCCACTGTGACCGCGCCACTGTGACGGCGCCGCCCACGCCGGGGCGCGGCGTGGGCGGCGGGTGTTCGCGCAGACGGTTCAGGAGGGGAGCCGCAGGACCAGTCCGGGCTGGATGAGGTCCGGGTCCTCGCCGACGGTGTCGCGGTTGAGCGCGTACAGCGCGGGCCAGCCGCCGGGGACGTGCAGGGTGGCGGCGAGCTGGTCCAGGGTGTCGTCCTCGCGGACGGTCCACCGGCCGTCCCCGGCCGTGCCCGGGGCGGGCGGCGGCAGAACGGTGTCGCGCCCGTGGTCGCGGGTGGCCTGGGCGGCCTCCTCGTCGCGGGTCCGGTCGCGGTCGCGGTCGCGGTTTCGGTCCGGGGTGGCGGTCCCGTGGGCGTGGCCGCCCAGGGCGCGGGAGCCGCAGACCGGCCAGGGGGAGAGGCCGCGCCGCTCGGCCAGGTGCTGGGCCACCTTCACCTGCTGCTCGCGGCTGGCGAGGTCGGCGCGCGGGGCGTAGGCCAGGCCGCCGTTCTCCCGCCAGGTCGACTGGTCGAACTGGAGGCCGCCGAAGTAGCCGTTGCCGCTGTTGATGTGCCAGTTGCCGCTGCTCTCGCAGTCCGCCACCCGCTCCCAGTCGTACCGGCCGCTGTCCGACCTCCCGCCGGGGTCGGTCCCGGTGTCGCCGCCTGGCGGTGCGGCGTGGGCCGCGGGGGCGGTGAGGGCCACGGCGAGGGCGCAGAGCGCGGTGGGGACGAGGCGGCGGAGGCGGGCGGTGGAAGGCATGGGCGGCTCTCAGGTCCGGGGACAGGGCGTGCACCGCCCGGAGGCGGCGCGTTCCAACCCAGGCACGCCGGATGGGGCGTGCCACCGCCGACACGTCCGAGAGGTCACCCGCCCGGCCGTCCCGCACCACCCCCGTGGCCCGCGGCCATCCGGCCGTACCCCCGGTCGGCAGCCGGTTCCCGGAGTGCCCGGGACGCCACTTCGACGAAGGGGGGTGGACGGACGATGACGGTCGATCAGGGCAGCGCGCGGGCCGGGCGGGGAGTGACCGGCGGAGCGGGGCTGTAGGCGCTGCGGGAGGGGTGGCCACCGCGCCGCCGGACGGGGTGGACGCGGGCTGATCCCGTACGCCGGTCAATTGGTGTGGACCAGCATTCAACTTCCGTTCGCCGTACGCACGATCGATCGTGGTGCGACCGTGTGTTTCGACTGCGAGCCTCCTCGGCGATTCTCGGAGCCCAGGAGGCGGCAGTGGCACATCCCCCGGCACAACCCTCGCGCAGAACGCTCCTCCGGACGAGTACGGCGGCCGGCGCGCTCGTCGCGCTGCCCGCGTCCACCCTGCTGTGGACCCAGCCGGCCGTCGCCGGCACCCCCGGACCGGAGCAGATCCACCTCCAGTGGGGCAACGAGCCCTCCCGCGAGATGACCGTCTCCTGGGCGACCGGCGCCTCCGTGAAGCGCCCCCGGGTGCGGATCGGCACCCCGCGCGGCGGCGCCGGCCGCAGCGTCGACGCGAGCAGCCGCAGCTACGTCGACGGCCTCAACAAGGTCGAGACCTTCACCCACCACGCCCGCCTCGACGGGCTGCGCCCCGACACCACCTACGTGTACGAGGTGCTGCACGACGGCGCCGAGCCCGTCCGCGGCACCTTCCGCACCGCCCCCGCCCGCGGGCGTGCCGCCTTCCGGTTCACCAGCTTCGGCGACCTCGGCACCGGCGACAACGTGTTCGCGAAGTCCTCCATCCACGGTGCCGCGGCAGTCCGGCAGGTCGAACAGTTCAACCCGCTGTTCCACCTCCTCAACGGCGACCTCGCCTACGCCAACAACAACCCGCAGCGCCAGCCGCAGGCGTGGAACGCGTTCATGAACAACCTGTCCAAGTCCGCCGCCAACCGCCCCTGGATGCCCGCCCCCGGCAACCACGAGGTCGAGGCGGGCGGCGGCGACCTCGGGTACGCCTCCTACCTCACCCGCTTCGAACTGCCCGACAACGGCAACCGCGACCACTGCGGCAACTGGTACAGCTTCCAGGTCGGTTCGGTGCTGTTCGTCAGCCTGGACGGCAACGAGATCGCCGTCGAGGACGACGCCAGCATCGACCCGGCCACCGGGCAGTCCATCTACATCAGCGGCTACAGCGAGGGCGCCCAACTCCGCTGGCTGGAGCGGGTCCTGTCGCGCGCCCGGCGCGGCAGCGCGGTCGACTGGATCGTCGTCAACCTGCACCAGTTCGCGATGTCCTCCTCCGCCGCCAGCCACGGCGGCGACATGGGCATCCGGGAGAACCTGCTGCCGCTGCTCGACCGCTACTCCGTCGACCTCGTGCTGGCCGGCCACGACCACGACTACGAGCGCACCCACCCCGTCCGCGGCACCGAGCCGGGCGGGCTGCTCACCCCGGCCGTCGTCGACGACGACCTGCGCCGGATCGACACCTCCGAGGGCACCGTCCACCTCATCCTGGGCGGCGGCGGCACCGCCGGCCACGACGACGTCTACCTGCCCGCCGACGCGGACGGCGTCCGCCAGGCCAGCGTCCGCACCCAGCGGCTCACCTTCAAGGCCGACCCGGACGCCAAGGAGAAGGCCCACTGGTCGGCCGTCACCGACCCGGACACCCAGTACCCGTACGGCGTCGCCGTCTTCGACGTCGACCCGGGCCGGTACCCCGGCGACCGCACCACCATCACCGTCTCCTACTACCACTCGGTGCCCGCCACCGCCGCCAACCCGTTCCCCACGCCCGTCCTGTACGACCGCTTCACCCTCTACCGCGACCGCAGCGACGGCTGGGGCGACGACGGCCAGGGCGAGGACGAGGACACGAACGCGCGGGTGGCCGCCGGCCGCTGACAGATCGTCCGGCACGGGCGAAGCGGCGACCACACCGTGCGAACCCCTGCGCAGGAAGTCGGCCGGACCGACTTCCTGCGCAGCAGTCATGAGAAGGGTGGGCCCGCGTCACCTCGGACGCGGGCCCGCGCTTCGTCGCCGTGCAGGGCCCGTCAGGCCCCCGTGGCCCGCACGTACACGTCGGCCGCGCCGTGATGCTCGGAGGGGTGGGCCACCACGAAGACCTGCCGCCCGGCCCGCGCCTCCGGCAGCAGCACCCCCTCGGCCGGTTCCTCGCCCGGCAGCGCGGCCTTGAGGTCCTCCGGCAGCCGTCCAGAGGCACCGGGCTGCGGCAGGTCGTATGTGTCGAGGAAGTCGTCGATGGTGGCGGAGTCGCCGCCACCGATCGCATAGTGCAGGTAGGCGACAGGCTTCCCGTCGGCGCTCCGGGACAGCACAGCGTCCGCCGGGACGTAGTACCGCCCCTTGCCGGGATGCTGCTCGTAGTACAGACCTGCGAGCTGCTCCGCGCGGTCGGCGTCGGTCAGAGTCGGATCGAGGCTCCGACGGAACTCGGCCACCCCCCACCAGACACACCCCAGGGTGATCAGCACGCACAACCCGAGAAGGCCGCCCAGGAGCCGACGCCTCCACGGTCGGCCATCGACATCTCCGGACGCCACCTCAGAGCTTCCTGGTCCTGGCATCGCCGACGCCCCCCCATGTCGAACTCCCTGGCCAAACCGGTTCGGTGGAGCCGCTGGATGTCGGCATCGGTCACCCGGCCCACGCCTGGCACCTCGGTGCTCCTCCCCGCCGCTACGGGAGCCGCTCCGGCTCCGATATGTATCCACCCACCCCGAGTCCTCCCCAAGTCCGGTGGCGGTCTTGGTTCTCACGCTAACGAGCGAGTGGTGGGCACCGCAGGCGAACGGGGCGACTCGTGAACGTCGACGGCCCCACGGCGGTGTCCCGCAGCTGGCCCGGGCCGTGGGGGCTGGCTCTGCCCTCGGCGAATCTGCGGCGGGCAGAGAAGTGGCGTCCGGGGCCGGTTCGGGGGTGAGAGTGGAGGGGACGGCAGCTCCGCCTCGACCAGGAGGACCAGATGACTCCATTCGCCACCGTGCTCGCGCCCCGCGCGGAGGACGGTGATACCCGGCCCGGCCCGTTCGACGACCACCTCGCCGCCCAACTGCTCGCCCAGCGCATCGTGTTGCTCGGCACCCAGGTCGACGACGTGTCGGCGAACCGGGTGTGCGCCCAGCTGCTGTTGCTGTCGGCGGAGGACCCGCGCAGCGACATCGGCCTGTACATCAACAGCCCCGGCGGGTCGGTGTCGGCCGGGCTGGCCATCTACGACACCATGCGGTTGATCCCCAACGACGTCTCGACGCTGGCGATGGGGTTCGCGGCGAGCATGGGGCAGTTCCTGCTCACCACGGGGGCGCGCGGCAAGCGCTTCGTGCTGCCGAACGCGCGGATCATGATGCACCAGCCGTCGGCGGGCATCGGCGGTACGACCGCGGACATCGAGATCCAGGCGGAGAACCTGCAGTACACCAAGCGCACCATCGAACAGATCACCGCCGAGCACACCGGGCAGAGCGTGGAGACCATCGCCCGGGACAGCGACCGGGACCGCTGGTTCACGGCCGAACAGGCCAAGGAGTACGGGCTCGTGGACCGGGTGGTGGAGTCGGTCGCCGACATCCGCCCGGCCTCGTCCCGCCGACGGATGGGGTTGTGACATGGGGTCGTACACGGTTCCGTACGTGATCGAGCGGACCGCGCAGGGTGAGCGGTCCTACGACGTGTTCAGCCGGCTGCTGAACGAGCGGATCATCTTCCTCGGCACCGAGATCGACGACGGGGTCGCGAACGTGGTCATCGCGCAGCTCCTGCACCTGGAGTCGGAGAACCCGGAGCGCGAGATCTCGATCTACCTCAACTCGCCCGGAGGGTCGTTCACTTCGCTGATGGCGATCTACGACACGATGACCTTCGTGCAGGCGCCGATCTCCACGTTCTGCGTCGGGCAGGCGGCGTCGACGGCGGCGGTGCTGCTGGCCGGGGGGGATCCCGGGCGGCGGTTCGTGCTCCAGCACGCCCGGGTGCTGCTCGGCCAGCCGGCCAGCGGCGGGCAGCGCGGGACGGTCTCGGACCTCAGCCTCGCGGCCAAGGAGATGGTGCGCATCCGCGCGCAGGTGGAGGAGGTGCTGTCCCGGCACACCGGGCACGAGGTGGCGACGCTGCGGGCGGACATGGACCGGGACAAGGTGCTCAGCGCCGAGGAGGCGGTCGCGTACGGGCTGGCGGACGAGGTGCTGAGCCGGCGACTCGCGTTCAACTGAGCCCCGTCGGGGGGGGGGGGGGGGGGGGGGGGGGGGGAGGGGGGGGGGAAAGGGGGGCGAAGCGCGGGGGGGGGGTTGGTGGAGGGGGGGGGGAAGGGGGTGTGAAGGGGGCGGTTGTTTTAAAATCAGCCCTTGTGGGGGGCGGGGGCGGGGGGGGGCCCCCCCCCCCCGGTGCGGTCAGGCCGCCATGCAGAGCCCGTCGTACTGCGCCGTGGGCGCGGTGCGGCCCTGGTTCACCCGGGCGTGGTTCACCCGGCCGTGGCCGACCCGGCTCCGGGTGTGCCGGACCAGCTCGTCCTGGGCCAGCGAGAGCAGGTCGCCGAGGCCCAGCCCGAGGGCCTTCGCGGCGGCGGCTAGCACCTCGGAGGAGGCCTCCTTGCGTCCGCGCTCCAGCTCCGACAGGTACGGCATCGAGATCCGGGCGGCCTCCGCGACGTCCTTCAACGTCCGCTCCTGGGCGATCCGTTCGCGCCGCAGTGCGTCGCCGACGAGGTCGCGCCACAGGGGCTCCTTCGGCGCGGGCCGCTGCGGGGTGGGCTCAGGCCGGGCGGCGCGGCCGGACTCGCCGCGGTTGGGCTCGCGGTGGTTGGACTCGCGGTGGTTGGACTCACCGCGGCCGGGCGGCGTGGCCGGTGGGCGCAGCGGGATGACGCGGGCTTCGTTCGGCGCATGAGTGCTCACCCCTCCAGCCTAGGGATCCCGGGCGCGGGGGGAAGGGGACGGCATTCTGCCCTGGGTGAAGCCGGCGGAGCCGGGTGGGACCAGGGCGTGCGTCAGCCGGGGAGGACCCGGCCGAGCCGGTCGCGGAGTAGCTGCAGGGGCCGCCCGCGGCCGCCTCGCCGGTCTCAAGCCGCGCGTGGCAGCGCTGTCGCCGCGCGCGCTTCGTCGTAGCGGTGCAGCACCAGCCGGGCGACGGCCGGGTGGGTGCCGAGCGGGGCGGTCGTCCAGGCGGCCGCCGTGGTGGCCGCGCGGCGGGCGAAGAAGCCGGGCGAGAGCAGGTAGCCCGCCAGCGCGACCCCGGGGTGTCCGGCGGCGCGGAGGGCGGCGACGGCCTGCTGCGGGGTGGGGGCAGCGGCGGACAGGTGTGCGGGGGTGACCGGGCGGCCGAGGCGGCCGGCGAGCAGCCGGGCCATCCGCTCGGTGTCGGCGAGGGCGGCGGGGTCGGAGGAGCCGGCCCCGGCGAGGACCACGGGGGCCCCGGGCGGGGCGCCGGCCTCGGCGAGGCGGTCGGCGAGGGCCTCGGCGAGCAGCGGGTGGGGGCCGAGGGCCGGGGCGAGCCGGGTGCGGGGGAGGCGGGCGGCGGCGAGCGCCTCCGGGAGGTCGACCCGGACGTGGTAGCCGGTGCCGAGCAGCAGCGGGACCAGGACGGTCTCCGTGCCGCGCAGCCGGGACAGCGCCTCGGCGAGCGAGGGGCGGGCGAGGTCCAGGAAGCAGCAGTGGACGGCCAGTTCGGGCCGGAGCGAGCGGACCAGGCGCAGCAGGGCGCGGGTCGAGGCGGCGGCCGCCCGGTCGCGGCTGCCGTGCCCGACCGCGAGCAGCACCGGTGGCATCAGCCCGCCGCCAGCCGGTAGCCCCGCTTGGGGACGGTGCGGATCAGGCCGGCGTGCGGCCCGAGCGCGGCCCGCAGCCGGCCGACCGCCGCCTCGACGGCGTGTTCGTCGGCGGCCGCGTCCGGCCAGGCGGCGCGCAGCAGTTCGGCGCGGCTGAGCACCCGGCCGGGGCGTTCGGCCAGGGCCCGGAGCACGGCGGCGCCGCGCGGGCTGAGCCAGTGGCTCTCGCCGTCGACCAGCGCGGCGTTGCCCTGGAGGGTCAGCACCCGCCCGGCGAGGTCGATCCGACGGCTGGTGCGGCCGGGCAGCAGGTCGGCGAGCAGCCGGACCAGGGCGCCGAGCCGGCCGCGCTCGGGGTGTACGGCGGGCAGGCCGAGGTCGGTGAGCGGCCGGGCGCACAGGGTGCCGACGCAGACCGGCAGCACGTCGGCGCGCAGGGCGTCCAGCAGCGGCCCGTACAGGCCCTCGGCCTCGGCGACGGCGAGCAGCGCGGTGATCGCGGAGGCGCTGGTGAAGGTGAGCGCGTGCACCTGGCGGCGCACGGTCTGGTCGAGCAGCCGGCGCACCGCGCCCGGGTCCTCGGGCGCCGCCCAGCGGTAGACCGGGACGGAGATCACTTCGGCGCCGCGCTCGCGCAGCGCCGCCGCGAAGGCGTCCAGCCGGACGCCGTGCTCCTGTACGGCGATCCGGCGCCCGGTGAGCGGGCGGGCCAGCAGCCAGGTGAGCAGTTCGCCGGTGGCCTCGGTGCCGGGGGAGTAGCCCTCGTCGAGCCCGCTGGCGCGGACCGCCCCGGTGGCCTTGGGGCCGCGGCTGAGCACCACTGCGTCCCGGCAGGCCTCGGCGAGGGCGGCGCCCCGGCCCCAGCCCTCGGCGGCGCTCATCCAGCCGCGCCAGCCGACGCCGGTGGTGGCGACCACGTAGTCGAGCGGGGCGGTGAGGCAGCGGTCGGTGGCCTCCCGCAGGGCGAGGTCGTCGGCGAGCGGCAGGATGCGCAGCACCGGGGCCTCGACCACCTGGGCGCCGCGGCGGGTGAGCAGGGCGGTGAGCTCCTCGCGGCGGCGTGCGGCGGTGACGCCGATGGTGAGGCCGGTGAGCGGGCCGGGCGGGGTCGCCTGTTCCGCCGGTCTTGCCGCTCCGGGCGGTCCTGCCGGTCCTGCCGGTCCGGGCGGTCCTGCCGGTCCCGGCGGGGTGGGGTTCGGTGCCATGCCGGTCAGCCTGCGCGGCACGTGTTACGGGGGCATTGCCTGCCCGT
Source organism: Kitasatospora sp. NPDC029367 (assembly GCF_055569135.1). NCBI lineage: Bacteria > Bacillati > Actinomycetota > Actinomycetes > Kitasatosporales > Streptomycetaceae > Kitasatospora > Kitasatospora sp. NPDC029367. The sequence goes on along the minus strand of NZ_JBVHYH010000036.1, from coordinate 41,132 downwards.
CACCCACCGGTAAGCGGAAGTGCCGCTGCGGTTACGGCAGATGTCCGGGTGTGCACCCCGGTGACCGGGCGCCGTGAGCGAGGCGTACCGCGCCCGCAACATCCGCGACCCGGACGCGAAACAGCGGGCCGCGACCGTTCTCGGCATGACGCCGACCAGCCCCGCCGCCCTCGCCGCGGCCACCGACACCCACTGCCCGTACTGCTCGCTGCAGTGCGGCATGCGGCTGGCGCCGGGCGCGGACGGGCCGCTGGAGGTGCTGGAGCGCCCGGCCTTCCCGGTGAACCGGGGCGCGTTGTGCGGAAAGGGCCGGACGGCGCCCGCGCTGCTCGCCCGGGGCGTACGGCTGGACGGTCCGCTGCTGCGGGACCGGCCCGGCGCCCCGCTGCGCTCGGCGAGCTGGCCGGAGGCGCTGGACCGGGTCGCCGCCGGGCTGGCCCGGGTGCGGGCCGAGCACGGCCCGGACGCGGTGGGCGTCTTCGGCGGCGGCGGTCTGACCAACGAGAAGGCCTACCTGCTGGGCAAGTTCGCCCGGGTGGTGCTGGGCACCGCCAACATCGACTACAACGGCCGGTTCTGCATGTCCTCGGCCGCCGCCGCGCACCGCAGGGCCTTCGGCCTGGACCGCGGGCTGCCCTTCCCGCTCGCGGACCTCCCGCACACCGGCTGCCTGATCCTGGTCGGCGGCAACCCGGCCGAGACGATGCCGCCGGCCGTCCGCTATCTGCGTGAACTCCGGGAGAACGGCGGGAAGTTGATCGTCGTCGACCCGCGCCGCACCCGGACCGCCGAACTCGCCGACCTGCACCTCCAGCCGCGCCCCGGCGGGGACCTGGCGCTGGCCCTGGGCCTGCTCCACCTGGTGATCGCCGACGGCCTGCTGGACCGGGAGTTCATCGCGCGCCGAACCACCGGCTTCGAGGCGGCCCGCGCCTCGGCGATGGCCCACTGGCCGGACCGGGTGGAGCGGATCACCGGCGTCCCGGCCCGTCAACTCCACCAGGCGGCCAGGATGTTCGGTGAGGCCCGGACCGGCATCGTGCTCACCGCGCGCGGCCCCGAGCAGCAGAGCAAGGGCACCGACACCGTCGGCGCCTGGATCGACCTCTGCCTCGCCACCGGCAAGGCCGGCCGCCCGTACAGCGGCTACGGCTGCCTCACCGGCCAGGGCAACGGGCAGGGCGGGCGCGAGCACGGCCAGAAGGCCGACCAACTGCCCGGCTACCGCTCGATCGAGGACCCGGCCGCCCGGGCGCACGTCGCCGCCGTCTGGGGGGTGGACCCGGCGTCGATCCCCGGCCCCGGCAAGTCCGCCTACGAGCTGCTGGACGACCTCGGCCGGCCCGGCGGCGTCCGGGCTCTGCTGCTGGCCGGCTCCAACCCGGCGGTGTCCGCGCCGAACGCCGGGCACGTCACCGGACGGCTGCGCGCACTGGACCTGCTGGTGGTCGCCGACGTGGTGCTCTCCGAGACCGCCCGGCTCGCCGACGTCGTGCTGCCGGTCACCCAGTGGGCCGAGGAGGACGGCACCACCACCAACCTGGAGGGCCGGGTGATCCTGCGCCGCCGCGCCGTCGACCCGCCGGACGGCGTCCGCAGCGAACTGTGGCTGCTGCGCGAACTCGCCGCCCGGCTCGGCGTGCCGGACGGCTTCCCCGCCGAGGGCTTCCCGGCCGACGCCGAGCGGGCCTTCGACGAACTGCGGAGCGCCTCGGCCGGCGGCGACGCCGACTACGCGGGCATCAGCTACGCCCGGATCGCCGCCGAGGACGGAGTCTTCTGGCCCTGCCCGGCCGAGGACCACCCCGGCACCCCGCGGCTCTTCCTGGACCGCTTCGCCACCCCGGACGGCCGGGCCCGCTTCGCCGCGGTCACCCACCGCCCGGCCGCCGAGGAGCCGGACGCGGAGTACCCGCTGTACCTGACCACCGGCCGGGTGCTCGCCCAGTACCAGAGCGGCGCCCAGACCCGCCGGGTCGGGGCGCTCAACGTGGCCGCGCCCGGCCCGTACGTCGAACTGCACCCGCGGCTCGCCGAGCGGCTCGGCATCGCCGACGGCGCCCCGGTCGCGGTCACCAGCCGGCGCGGACGGGCCGTCGCCCCCGCGCGGGTCACCGACGCCATCCGCCCGGACACCGTCTTCATGCCCTTCCACTGGGCGGGCGCCGGCCGGGCCAACACCCTCACCAATCCCGCGCTCGACCCGGTCTCCCGGATGCCCGAGTTCAAGCTCTGCGCGGTGCGGGTCGAACGAGTGGAGGTGACGACGACATGACCGACCAGCGGATCGCCGTGGTCGGCGGGGACGCCGCGGGCCCCAGGGCCACCGTGGTCGGCGGCGATACGGCGGGTCCCAGGATCGCGGTGGTCGGCGGCGGCATGGCGGCCGCCCGCTTCGCCGAGCGGTACACCGCCCTCGGCGGGCCCGGCACGGTCACCGTGTACGGCGCCGAGCCGCGCGCCCCCTACAGCCGGGTGCTGCTCGCCGAGGTGCTCACCGGCCGCTACGACGCCGAGTCGATCGCCCTGCCGCTCGGCGGGGCCCGGGCCCGGACCGGCTGCGAGGTGGTCGCGCTGGACACCGCCGGCCGCACCCTGCGACTGGCCGACGGCACCGAGGAGCCCTGGGACGAACTGGTCCTCGCCACCGGCGCCAACCCGGTGCTGCCGCCGGTGCGCGGGCTGCGCCGCCCCGACGGGTACGGACTGGCCGAGGGCGTGCACACGCTGCGCACCCTGGAGGACTGCACCCGGCTCGCCGAGGAGGCCGCCGGTGCCAAGCGGGCGGTGGTGATCGGCGGCGGAGTGCTGGGAGTGAGCGCCGCCCGGGCCCTGGCCGCACTCGGCGTGCGCACCGAAATAGTCCACCAGGCGCCACACTTGATCGAGCGTCAACTGGACCAGGAGGCGGCCGCCGTGCTGCGCGACCGGCTCCGCACGCTCGGCGTCGACTGCTACCCCGGCAACCGGGCCCGGGCCGTGCACGGCGGGGAGAAGGCCGGCGCGGTGGAGCTCGCCAGTGGCTACCGCCTGGACTGCGACCTGGTCGTGCTCGCCTGCGGCACCCGCCCGCGCACCGCGCTCGCCCACGCCGCCGGACTGCCCGTCGGCACCGGCGTCCTGGTCGACGACCAACTGGCCGTCGCCCCACAGGTGTCCGCGATCGGCGACTGCGCCGAACACCGCGGCACCGTCCACGGCCTGGCCGGCCCCGCCTGGGACCAGGCCGACGTGCTGGCCCGCCGCCTCTCCGGCGCCGAACCCGACGCCCGCTACCACGGCACCGGCCCGCGCGCCCGGCTCAGCACCGGCGGCCTGGAGTACGCGGCCTTCGGCACCGTCGACGAGACCCTCGACCCCGGCCTCGACGTGCTGCGGCTCACCGACGCCACCCGCGGCAGCTACAAGAAGCTCGTCCTGCGCGACGACCGGCTGGTCGGCGCCATCCTGCTCGGCGACCTCGCCACCGTCGACGCGCTGGCCGGCGCCTTCGCCGACGGCGGCGCGCTCGCCGGACACCCCCTGCACCTGCTCACCCGAGGAACCGCAATGACTGGAGACGCGTGATGACCACCCCAAGTGACCGCGCCGTACGGGACCTCGTGCTGGTCGGCCACGGCATGGTCGGCCAGCGCTTCCTGGAGGCCTGGAGCGAGCAGCCTGCCGCCCGCGACTGGCGGGTCACCGTGCTCGCCGAGGAGCCCCGGCCCGCCTACGACCGGGTCCACCTCAGTTCGCTGTTCTCCGGCAGCACGCCCGAGGACCTCGCACTCTGCCCGCCCGGCTTCCTCGCCGAACACGGCATCGACCTGCGGCTCGGCGACCCGGTCAGCGCGATCGACCGGGCGGCGCGGCTGGTCCGCACCCGCTCCGGCTCCGAACTCCGGTACGACGTCCTGGTGCTGGCCACCGGCTCGGTGCCCTTCGTGCCGCCCGTCCCCGGCACCGACGCGCCCGGCTGCCACGTCTACCGCACCGTCGAGGACGTCGACGCGATCCGGGCCGGCGCCGCCGACGCCGCAACCGGCGTGGTGGTCGGCGGCGGACTGCTCGGCCTGGAGGCGGCCGGCGCCCTGCGGGCGGGCGGACTGGCCACCCACGTGGTGGAGTTCGCGCCCCGGCTGATGGCCGTCCAGGTCGACGACGGTGGCGGCGCCGCACTGCGCCGCAGGATCGAGGACCTGGGCGTCACCGTCCACACCGGCGCCGGCGCCGCCGCCGTGCTCACCGGCCCGGACGGCCGGGTACGCGGCCTCGCCCTGTCCGACGGCCGCGAACTGGCCGCCGACCTGGTGGTCTTCTCCGCCGGGGTGCGCGCCCGCGACCAACTCGCCCGGGACTGCGCCCTGCCCGTCGGCCCGCGCGGCGGCATCGTCGTCGACGCCCACTGCCGCACCGAGGACCCGGCCGTCCTCGCCATCGGCGAGTGCGCCCAGGCCGCCGACGGCCGGGTGTACGGGCTGGTCGCCCCCGGCTACCAGATGGCCGAGACGGCGGCCCGCACCATCGCGGAGCAGCCGGGTCCGGGTTTCACCGGCGCTGACACCTCCACCAAGCTCAAGCTGCTCGGCGTCGACGTCGCCAGCTTCGGCGACCCGCACGGCAGCGCCGAGGGCGCCCTCGACGTGCTCTACAGCGACAGCCGCAGCGGCGTCTACCGCAAGCTGGTGATCGGCGCCGACGGCGCCCTGCTCGGCGGCGTCCTGGTCGGCGACACCGAGGGCTACGGCGCGCTGCGCCCACTCGCCGTCGCCGGGAAGCCGCTCACCGTGGCCCCCGAACAGCTGGTGCTGCCCGCCGGGTTCGCCCCCGCCGGACCGCTCACCCTGCCCGACGACGCGGTGCTCTGCTCCTGCCACAACGTCACCCAGGGCGCCGTCCGGGCCGCCGTCCGCGAACAGGGCGCCGACAGCGTCGCCGCCGTCAAGAAGTGCACCCGGGCCGGCACCGGCTGCGGCAGCTGCCTCAAGCAGCTCGGCACCGTCGTCACCGAGGAACTGGCCGCCGCCGGGGTCGCCACCGTCCAGGGCCTGTGCGAGCACTTCGCCCACAGCCGGGCCGAGTTGTACGAGATCGTCCGGGTCACCGGGCTGAACAGCTTCTCCGAGCTGCTCGCCGGGCACGGCAGCGGCGGCGAGGGCTGCGAGATCTGCAAGCCGACCGTCGCCTCCATCCTGGCCAGCCTCGGCAACGGCCACATCCTGGACGGCGAACAGGGCGCCCTCCAGGACTCCAACGACCACTTCCTCGCCAACCTCCAGCGCAACGGCTCCTATTCGGTCGTGCCCCGGGTGCCCGGCGGCGAGATCACCCCCGAGGGCCTGATCGCGATCGGCGAGATCGCCCGCGACCACGGCCTCTACACCAAGCTCACCGGCGGCCAGCGGATCGACATGTTCGGTGCCACCGTCGACGAACTCCCCGTCATCTGGCGCAAGTTGGTCGACGCCGGCTTCGAGTCCGGACACGCCTACGGCAAGTCCCTGCGTACCGTGAAGTCCTGCGTCGGCGAGGCCTGGTGCCGCTTCGGCGTCCAGGACTCCACCGCCCTCGCCATCGAACTGGAGCTCCGCTACCGGGGGTTGCGCTCCCCGCACAAGCTCAAGGCCGCCGTCTCCGGCTGCGCCCGCGAATGCGCGGAGGCGCAGAGCAAGGACTTCGGCGTCATCGCCACCTCGGCCGGCTGGAACCTCTACGTCGGCGGCAACGGCGGCACCACCCCCCGGCACGCCGACCTGCTCGCCGCCGACCTCGACCGCGAGACCCTCGTCCGCACCATCGACCGCTTCCTGATGTTCTACATCCGCACCGCCGACCGCCTCGAACGCACCTCGGTCTGGCTGGAGCGCCTGGAAGGCGGACTCGACCACCTGCGGGCGGTCGTCCTGGACGACTCACTCGGGATAGCCACCGAACTCGACGAACTGACGATGCGTCACATCAGCGGCTACCGGGACGAATGGGCCGAGACCCTGGCCGACCCCGAGCGGCTGCGGCGGTTCGCCTCCTTCGTCAACGCCCCCGGCACCCCCGACCCCGCCGTGACCTTCGTCCCCGAACGCGGCCAGATCCGCCCCGCCCGCCCCGGCGAGGCCGGCCACACCCTCAACTCCCCGGTGCTCGTCGCCGGGGCCCGACTGGAGGTGCTCACCCCGTGACCGTACAGATCCACGACGGCAGCCACTGGCAGACCGTCTGCGCTCTCACCGACCTCCAACCCGGCCGTGGCGTCGCCGTACTGCTCCCCGACGCCGACCAGGTCGCCCTCTTCCGCGGCCGCGACGGAGAGCTCTACGCCGTCGACAACCTCGACCCGTTCAGCGGCGCCCCCGTCCTCTCCCGCGGCCTGCTCGGCAGCCGCGGCGACCGGCCCACCCTCACCTCGCCGATGTACAAGCAGGTGTACGACCTCACCGACGGCCGCTGCCTGGACGAGGACACCGCGCCCGACGGCACCCCCGCCGTGCTGCGCCGCTGGCCGGTCCGGGTGCTCCCCGTGGAGGCCGCGGCATGACCACCGTCCTGGAGCCCGGAACCCGTGCCCCGCTGGCCGGTTGGGACCCGGAGGACGAGGAGCTCTGGGCCCGTGGCGGCGCCCGGATCGCCCGGCGCAACCTGGTCTTCTCCGTCCTCTCCGAGCACATCGGCTTCTCGGTGTGGAGCCTGTGGTCCGTGCTGGTGCTCTTCCTCGGGCCCGAGTACCACATCGACACCGCGGGCAAGTTCACCCTCACCGCGCTGCCCACCGCGCTGGGCGCCCTGCTCCGGCTGCCCTACACCTTCGCCGTCGCCCGGTTCGGCGGCCGCACCTGGACGGTGATCAGCGCCCTGCTGCTGCTCGTGCCGACGGCCCTCGCCGCCCTGGTGCTGGAACCCGGCGTCTCCTACGGCACCCTGCTCGCCGTCGCCTGCGCGGCCGGCGTCGGCGGCGGCAACTTCGCCTCCTCGATGGCCAACATCAACGCCTTCTACCCGCACCGGCTCAAGGGCTGGGCCCTCGGCGTCAACGCGGGCGGCGGCAATCTCGGCGTCCCCGCCGTCCAGTTGCTCGGCCTGTTCGTGCTGGCCACCGCGGGCGTCGCCCACCCCCGGCTGCTGCCGCTGCTCTACCTGCCGCTGATCGTGCTCGCGGCGGCGGGGGCCCAGTGGAAGATGGACAACCTGCCGGTGCCGCCGAACGGCGAGGGCCGGGCGCTGCGGGAGGTCGCCCGCGACCCGTACGGCTGGGCGGTCTCCGCCCTGTACATCGGGACGTTCGGCTCCTTCATCGGCTTCGGCTTCGCCTTCGGCCAGGTGCTCCAGGTCCAGTTCCACGACCGCTTCGACACCCCCGTCAAGGCCGCTGCCCTCACCTTCCTCGGACCGCTGCTCGGCTCCCTGCTGCGGCCCGTCGGCGGGCGCCTCGCCGACCGGTACGGTGGCGCCCGGGTCACGCTGGCGACCTTCGCCGCCATGGGCGCCGGCACGGCGGTCGTGCTGTTCGCCTCCCGGGCCGGCTCGCTGCCGCTGTTCCTCGGCGGGTTCGTGGCGCTCTTCGTGCTCAGCGGGATCGGCAACGGTTCCACGTACAAGATGATCCCGGCGCACTACCAGGGCGTCGCCCGGACGGCGGTCGCGGCCGGTGCCGACCCGGCCGCCGCCGAGGCCGACTCCCGGCGGCGGACGGCGGCGCTGATCGGCCTGGCGGGCGCGGTCGGGGCCTTCGGCGGGGTGCTGGTGAACCTGGCCTTCCGGCAGTCCTTCCTGAGCAGCCACAATGGGGACGCCGCGTACCTCGGGTTCCTGGTGGCGTACCTGCTGTGCTCGGCGCTGACCTGGGCGGTGTGGCTGCGGTGGCGGTGGGGGGCCGGGGGCGGGTCCGCGCCGCCGCCGGGTCGTTCGTACGACGATCGGACGACCCGGCGCGCGGACCCGCTGACCGGCGGTTAGCGTCGGCCGAACCACGCCCCACACCCCCGGAGGTTGCAGTGCAGCGGTGGATCGTCCTGACGGTACTGACCTCGGCCCTCGTCGGCCTCGCCGCCCCGGCCCAGGCCATCGCCCCGGCCCAGGCCGCCGCCCCGGTGGCGGCCCCGGCCGAGGACGCGGCCACGACCACCGTCACCCTCGGTGACGTCGTGATCGACCCGAAGATCCCCAGCCGGGCCCGGGTCGACGTCAGCTACCTGTGCTCGGTCGCCGACGAGGCCCGCTCGCTCACCGTCTCGGTCGAACAGCAGGACCCGGAGGACTCCTCCTCCAAGGCCTTCGGCTCCAGCCGCACCCCGGAGGCCGACATCGTCTGCGACGGCACCGTCCAGCAGCGGCAACTGCTCGTCCAGTCCAAGACCGTCAACTGGATCCCCGGCGCGGACGCCGTCCTCATCGCCACCGTCTCCAACATCGGCTCCACCCCGTCCGCCGCCGCCGACTCCCGCCGGGTGAAACTCGCCGTCGGCTGATTGCCCTACGCTCGTTGCCCTGCACGTGAGGGAGGGCACGAGTGGTCAGCGAAACGTCGAACTCGATGAGCGGCGTCGTCGTCGGCGGGTCGGCCGTGCAGGCCGACACCATCCAGAACCTGTACCTGGGCGCGGCGCCGCCCGGCCCCACGGACGCCGACGACCCGTGGGTACGGTGCGCGGCGCAGTCCCGGGCCTGGCGACACGTCAGGCCCGACCGCGACGCGGAACCGTACCGGAGGGTCGCCCTCGCGGCCGTCGAGGCACTCGCCGGCCTGCGGGACGAGGAGCAACTCGCTGCCGACCCCTGGCAAGACCCGGGCATTGCCGTCCGTTTCGCCGAACGGCTCGGCTGGCTGCTCGGCGACGAGTCCCTGGACCTGTACCCGGCCGAGGCGGCACTTCTGGTCGTGGTGCCGTTCCTCTACCGGGTCCGCTCCCTGCAGCTCGCCGCCGCGCGGGCCGCCGTCCGCCCGACCGACCTCCAGCCGTGCGCCGAACCCGACGCGGACCGGGCGGCCTACGAGCAGTTCATCGAATCCCACGACCTGCTCGTGCACCGTGCCCGCCGTGGCTCCGCGTCCCCTCTCAGCTGGTGGCTCTTCCACCGCTGGCTCGACCAACACGAGGACCTTGCCGACCCGGACGGCGTCCGTACGCTCCTCGACGAGCTGCCGATGTTCGCCGAGCAGCTCGGTGAGACCTTCTCCTTGAAGCGCGTCTGCGCCTTTCTGCACGGCCTCCGCCGAGGCCCCGACGTCGGCAACCGCGACTACCTCGCCGGCCTGCGCGAGGACGACCACCTGAGGGCTCCGGGCGAACAGCACGTCCGCGAGCCCAGGTTGGCGCTGCTGCTGGCCTTGGCATACGGCACCGCCATCGAGATGACGGCGCTGCCCGAGATCGTCGCCGAACACCTGGGCATCCCGCACGAGGTCGACCTCGGGAAGCTGCGCCGCACCCTCGACGAGGCAGTGTGGGGTGGCTCCTACGACCTGCCCGTGTTGCGGGCGGACTGCCACCACGAGGCCGTGGTCGAAGGCCTGCGCGAATACACCGCCCGGGCCGACGAGTTGCTCCACACCGTCCGCCGGGTTCTCAAGGACCACCCCCTACCCACCCGCCTCACCTCCGACGAAGCCGCCCCGGCGAGCGGCGCCTTCACCGGCTGGGCGAGATTCCGCCTCGACGAACGACGGGTGCGCAGCCTGCTGATGGGCGTCGAGCTCTACCGCGACCGGGACCTGGCCGTTCGGGAGCTCTACCAGAACGCCCTGGACGCCTGCCGCTACCGCCGCGCCCGCACGCAGTTTCTGGACCGCACCAACCCGTTGGCGACCTACACCTACGAAGGTCGCATCGAGTTCCGCCAGGGCGTGGACGAGAACGGCCGCCCCTACCTCGAATGCCAGGACGACGGCGTCGGCATGGGCGAGGCCGAGCTGCGAGGAGTCTTCTCCAACGCAGGCGCAAGGTTCGCCGAGCAGCTGGACTTCAAGCTCGAACGCGCCGAGTGGCGCAAGACGGACCCACCCGTCGAGCTCTACCCCAACAGCCGTTTCGGCATTGGTGTGTTGAGCTACTTCATGCTCGCCGAGGAAATCCAGGTCACCACCTGCCGCATGGACGCCACCGGCCGACTCGGCCCACTCCTCGACGTCTCCATCTACGGCCCAAGCCACCTCTTCCGTATCGAGACGAAACCGGAGAAGCCCCGCGATCCCGGCACGACGGTCCGCCTGTACCTGCGGGATGACATCGAGCTCGCCGATTCGTGGTCCGTTCTGGAGGTCCTAGAACGCCTCCTGGGTATCGCGGAGTTCCGTACGACCGTGAACGACGGTGCTCGCGAGGCGGTGTGGGAAGCGGGGGTTTTCAGGTCCCGGGAGAATCACTCGGCCGGCGACTTCGGACTGTATGCCGGCGGCCTGATGGTGCCGTGGGCCGAGGCGCCGGACGGTGCGCAAGTGGTCTGGTGCGAGACGGGCGGGGCGCTGCTGGTTGACGGCCTGCTCGTGGAACCGGAGGTGCAACGGGGGGTCCTTCCGGCGTTAGGGCTGGTAGGTGCCGTCGTGAACCTGTTCGGCCCTCTCGCGCCGGGGAAGCTCTCAGTGGATCGGCGGCGAGTCATCGACGACGTGTCCGTGCCGGTTGGTGCAGTTCTGGCCGCAGCTGCCGAGGAGTTGGTGCGATCTGATTCGGCGCTGTTCAGTATGGAGTGGATCAGTCGTATCACCGATCAGAATGTTCAACTCGCAGACCTCGTGGCGGCAGAGGCCATTCGGCAGGGATGTTTCCGGGACTGGGAAGGAGTGACCTTTGACCTGGTCAGAACCGGGTGCTTTGCCGCCGACCGCAACCTGCTCGCCTTCCTGGACGCTGAGGCTGCTGAGGGGAAGAGGTTGGACGCCTTTCCCCCTGATCATGTGGTGCTGTGGCGATTGATGGCACATGGTCGGGATGAGGTTCTCGCGCAACTCGGAGTGACGGATTCGAAGGTCCGCGACGCTGGTGAGGTTCGGGTGGCAATGCCCTCCGACTTCGTGGTTCTGACCTCTGGCTACCCACGGATGTGGCGGGATGTCCGAGAGGAGCACTGGCATGCCAAGGTGGCAGTCGAGTTGGGAATTTCTCAGGACGAAGTGCGTGAACGGGCCGACAGGCTCGGGTTCGCCCGTGCCGAGAAGCCGGATGCGCTGACGAAGGGTGAACAGGGGTCGGGGGTCGCCAGGGCTTTCGGCATCCTTGAGCGAGACGGGAGGCTGACGGCTGACGGTGGGCTGGAGGCCGTGTCGCGGCTCCTGGCTGATCCGGTGTTCTTGGCCGGGACGCCTGAGGGGTGGAGTTCGTTCGTGGTGATGTTCGAGGAGGACGGTACGGTTGCGCCCGGTCACTTGGCCAAGGCCAGTTTGGTCCTCGGACTGCCGGTTGCCGAGATTTGCTCGACCCTGGCTGGGTACGGTTTCACGGCGGACAGGACGGGACTACCGGACTTTCCCTCGGACAGCGACGTGCGGCTCCTCAGCACTCGTCTCGACGGCTCCGGTCCGTGGCTCCACCGTTCTGTCGAGGTGTCGGCTGCTCGCGTTCTGCGAGCAGCGGTGCGTGAGGCCATCACTGTTGGCGAGGTCGTCGATCGACTGACTCTTGTCGGAGTTCCCGTCCCGCTTCTCCCCTCCGATGCGGCGGCGCGAGACCTGGAGCTGTTCGCGGTTCGGGAGCACGGAATGCTCTCCTATGCCGGACTCTTCAAGCTGGTGGAGCTCGGCAGGTTCTCACTCCAGGAGGCGATCGATCGATACCGGGCGTATGGATTCAACATCCCCATGTCCGTGCCGGAGCTTCTTACACCCTTGGACCTCCTACTGTTCTCCACCCACGGACCGATGAGGTGGGAGGACTTGAGGCTCGGATGTGTCGTGCCGTTCGCCAGCCTGATCAGGGCGGCGGGCGAGATGAGTCGGCGGCCTGAGGAACTCGCCGGGCACCTCAGGTCCCGAGGGATTCCGTTGTCATGCGAGGCCCTCCCGTCCGACCTCACCCCGGGCGAGGCAATGGAGCTGCTTCGAGTGCTTGCACCTGAGCGTCGGGATGGCGCGCCGTCTCTGGCGCAGCTGTTGACTGAGGCGTATCGGCACGGACGACCGGCCTGGCAGATCCATGCCTGGTTGCAGGAGTGGGGCGTCGACGTCCCCGATCTCGCCGAGACTGTCCGTGCTGCGCTGGCCCGGGTGCCGATGGCGGAGTCCTCGTAGCGGCCGAGTCCACCCCTGAGCAGGGCTGCGTGCTGGCCGCTGCCGCGCCGGAGTATGAGCGGTATGCGCAGGCGCATGTGGGGCGGCGGGTCTGAGGAATGCCAAGGTCCTGGCGGGGCCTGGTAAGGGGGAGTTAAAATCCGCGCCCGCCGGGGGAGTTGCCCGCGGGGCGGTGATGGGGTGATCGGCCCTGGTGGGGTGCGGTGCGGGTCTGTTCGGCCCCGGGGGTGTCGCTGCCGGGCCCCGGGTGGGGGACCTTGTGCGCGACCATCAGTGAAATATCATATGGCGCATTGCACAGCGCTCGGCCCGGAGTGAGGCCCGGATCCCCGTCCGCCCGGACCGCGTGTGCGTCCCGCCCTCCCCCCACGTCTCGAGAGACGGAACCCGACCCGTGTTCAGATTCCGATCCCGCATGCCCAGCGGCGCCCGCCGCCCGGTCCGCGCCCCGCGGACCGCCCTGGTGGCGCTCGCCGCCGCCATGGCCGGTGCCGCGCTCAGCAGTCCGCTGTCCGCGATGGCCGACTCCCACGCGCCGCAGGCCGCCACCGTCGTCGCCCAGCCCGGCACCCCGAGGACGGACAAGGCCGTCGCCCCGAAGAAGTCCGGCCCGCGCCGGGTCGGGGCCGCGAAGGCCGGCCCGGTGGGCGCCACGACGAAGGCGCCGCAGCTGGTGGACGGTGCCGACCCGGGCACCGGCGGCAAGGACGGCGACGGCAGCGTTGCCAACGAGTACGACCTCCAGGTCACCTACAAGGGCGGCCAGGAGTCGACCGGTGTGGTGATCGGCGCGCCCAAGGTGTACCTGGTGCTGTGGGGTTCCCAGTGGGGCACCCCGTCGACGAACGCGACCGGCGACACCGTCGTGACCGGCGACCCGGACCAGGCCGCGCCCTACCAGCAGGACTTCTTCAAGGGCCTGGGCAGCCAGGGCGACGGCTGGAGCGCCGTGCTGACCCAGTACTGCGAGGGCATCGCCGCCGGCTCCGTGCAGTGCCCGGCCGGGGCCGCGCACATCCCGTACCCGCAGCAGGGCAGCGTGCTGGCGGGCGTCTGGGTGGACAACGCCGCGCCCGCGCCGCAGGCGGCGACCGAGCCGCAGCTCGGGGCGGAGGCGCTGGCCGCGGCCAAGCACTTCGGCAACCTGACCGAGGCGCAGAACCGCAACGTGCAGTACATCATCGACTCGCCGCAGGGCACCGACCCGGACAAGTGGAAGGAGCTGGGCTACTGCGCCTGGCACGACTTCCAGCGCTCCCCGTACGGCCAGCTCGCCTACACCAACATGCCGTACCTGACGGACGTGGCCGGCTGCGGCACCAACTGGTTCGGCGAGAACACCCCGCGGGGCCGGCTGGACGGCTACGGGATCATCGGCGGCCACGAGTACGCGGAGACGGTGAGCGACCCGAACACCCCGGGCGGCTGGACGGACGCCACCGGGCAGGAGATCGGTGACAAGTGCGCCTGGATCCCGAAGGGCGCCAACGGCGGGCTGTTCTTCGAGGACCTGGCGACGGGCAGCTTCCCGTTGCAGACGCTGTGGTCCAACACCGACCACCTGTGCATGGCCTCGGACCCGATCGTGGCCTCCCCGCCGGTCTCGGTGAGCACCATGTGCGACCGTACGGACAAGGCCGGCCAGCCGCTGTCCATCCCGGCGGTGGGCGTCTCCGGCACCGGCTCGGCCCTCACCTACAGCGCGACCGGGCTGCCGCGGGGGCTGGCCATCGACCCGCACAGCGGGGTGATCGCCGGCACCGCTGCCGCGACCAACGGCTACCAGCGGATCGACGTGACGGCGACGGACGCGGCGGGCAAGGCGGCGTCCACCGGCTTCTGGGAGAACATCAGCGCCGCCGGCGGTTCCGGCTGCGGCTCGATCGAGCAGCTCACCGACGCCGGGTTCGAGAACGGCTCGGCCGACGTCAACCACACCGTGATGACGGACGCGTGGAGCCCGTCGGGGTACAACATCATCACCCCGTCCAGCCTGCACGCGCCGCACTCCGGCTCCTGGTACGCCTGGCTGGGCCAGAACACCGGGACGGACGACTCCATCACCACCTACCTGAACACCTACCCGGGCTACGGACAGGCGAGCTTTTCCTTTTGGCTGGACGTGGAGTCGAGCAACACCTCCGCCGCCGCGCCCGACACCCTGTCGCTGGTGGCGGTCGACCAGTACACCGGCCAGCCGCTCGGCACGGTGAAGACCTGGAGCAGCCGGAACCCGACCAACGGCTACCAGTACCAGTCGGTGGACCTCTCCTCGGTGATCGGCCAGGTCGGCTGGGGGACCACCATCGGTCTCAAGCTGGTCTCCCACGAGGCCGGGACGAGCCCGACCACGGCGTTCCTGGTCGACGACGCCTCGGGCCGGGAGAGCTGATCCCGTACCCGAACGTCCGCCCCGGTACCGCGTGTTGCGGTGCCGGGGCTTCGCCGCTACCACGCCGCCGCTGCCTCCGGCTCTCACGCCCCCGGCAGCGGCGGTCCGGTGTGGGTGCGGGCGGCGTCGACCAGCAACTGGACGGCCTCGACCGGCAGGGCCAGCCGGCGGGCGATCCAGGGGGCGGTGCGGCCGGCCCGGGCGAGCATCCAGGCGGAGTACAACTGGCCGAGCTGCGGGGCGTGTTCGGCGAGCAGCAGGGGGCGGACGGCCTCCATCGGGAAGCCCTCGAGCGCCCGGGCGCTGTACTCGCGCCCGTTGGGGCCGGGCGGGGGCAGCGGGAGCGGACGGCGGGCTTCGAGCCAGCGGCTGAACAGGACCGCGCCGACGACCAGCAGGCCGGAACAGGAGGCGCCGATCAGGATGCCGCCGATGACGGGGCGGTCCTCCTCCTCGGCGAGGCCGAGGGCGATCTCCTCCAGGACGAGCAGCCCGAGGACGGCGGCCAGGACGGCCGCCTCACGGGGGTCCGGGAGGAGCCTGGACGTCGTCATGGGGTACCTCTTCCTCGGCGGGGGGTGCGGAGGGCGGGGGCGGGCGCGGCGGATCACCTTCCGTACAACGGTGGCGAGCGGCTCGGGGTACGCCCGGACGGCCAGGTGGTGAAGGACTGCGCACGGAGTTGACGCCGCGTCAGCAGTTCATCCCTGGAAGGGAGTTCTGCCGGAGGCGGACCCGCGGGTACGGGGCCGGGAGTGGGCCCGGGCGCGGGTGCCGCGCGGGCGGGGGCCCACCGGGGTGCGGTCCGCGTGTCTCGCCTCCTTCCGGTCGGGCGCGCCAGGGCGGTGCGGACGTCGACGGGTACAGGAGTCCACCTTCGGACCTGCCGACAGCATAGCCCGGCCATGCCGACATCGACAGGCTTGTCGAAGTTGACAGTCGAGGTTGACAGACGAAGTTGGCATGCGGAGCGGCCAACTCCCCTCCGGTCCACGGCCGGACGGGCCGCGCCCGGCTTGGAGGATCGACCAGCGGCGGGCCGGTCGGAATGGTGCCCGGGACCACTCGTGACGCCCGCCCGCCGACGGCTTCAATCGCCCTACCGAACGAACGGAACCGGCCGAGGACGGAGGGGCGACATGGATCTGAACACGGTGGCCGAACTGCGGGACGCCCGGCTCGGCGGCCCCTGGCGGACCGGCGACGCCTGGCTCGGCGGCGGGACGTACCTGTTCTCCGAGCCGCAGCCGCACATCCGCCGCCTGATCGACCTCGGCCGGATGGGCTGGGAGCCGCTCACCCGCACCCCGGACGGCGGCCTGGAGATCGCCGCGACCTGCACCGTCGCCCGGCTCTCCCGGTACGGCCGCCAGGAGGCGGACTGGACGGCCGCGCCGCTGGTCGAGCAGTGCTGCCGGGCCTTCCTGGCCTCCTGGAAGATCTGGAACACGGCCACCGTCGGCGGCAACCTCTGCAACGGCCTGCCGGCCGGCCCGATGATCTCGCTCACCGCCGCGCTGGACGGCGTCTGCCTGCTGCGCGCCCCCTCCGGCGAGTACCGGAAGGTCCCGGTGGCGGAGTTCGTCACCGGCTCCGGCCGCAAGGACCTGCGGACCGGCGAACTGCTGCGCTCGATCACCCTGCCGGCCCGCGCGCTGGCGAGCCGCACGGCCTTCCGCCAGGCCTCGCTGTACGGGCTGGGCCGCTCCGCCGCACTGCTGGTCGGCACCCTGGACCCGGTGGACGGCTCGCTGACCCTCACCGTCACCGCCTCCACCGTCCGCCCGTTCCGGTTCTGGTTCCCGCCCGCACCCAGTGCGGCGGCCGTCGAGGAGGCGATCCGGGACGGCATCCGGCCGGAGGACTACTTCGACGACATCCACGGGCTGCCCGCCTGGCGGCGGCACCTGACCTTCCACTTCGCCGAGCAGATCCGGCGCGAGCTGGGTTCCCCGAGCTGAGCCCCGCAGCCCCGGCCGTGGCCCCCGTCCCCCGGCCCCGGCCCCCGTACCGAGCTTCCGTACCGAGCTTCCAGACCCCCACCCAGGAGGCAGCGCGATGAGCTTCGCGATGCACGTCAACGGCCGCCCCACCGGGGTCGAGCCGCGCCCCGGCCAGTGCCTGCGCACCTACCTGCGCGAGCGCGGCTGGTTCGGCGTGAAGAAGGGCTGCGACGCGGGTGACTGCGGCGCCTGCACCGTGCAGGTCGACGGCAACCCGGTGCACAGCTGCCTCTACCCGGCGGCCCGGGCCGCCGGCCGGTCCGTCACCACGGTGGAGGGGCTGGCCGGACCGGACGGCGAACTGCACCCGATGCAGCAGCGCTTCCTGGACGCCCAGGGCTTCCAGTGCGGCTTCTGCACGGCCGGCTTCCTGATGACCACCAGCGCCCTGGACGAGGAACAACTCACCGACCTGCCGCGCTCGTTGAAGGGCAACCTGTGCCGCTGCACGGGCTACCGGGCGATCGAGGACGCGATCAACGGCGTCCGCCACACCGAGGAGCCCGACCCCGGCCACGCCGTCGGCCGCAACCTCGGCGCCCCGGCCGGCCCGCAGGTGGTCACCGGCACCGCCCGCTACACCTTCGACGTCGAGGTGCCCGGCCTGCTGCACATGAAGCTGCTGCGTTCCCCGCACCCGCACGCCCGGATCCTCGCCATCGACACGGCGGCCGCCCTGCGCGTGCCCGGCGTGCACCTGGTGCTCACCCACCACGACGCGCCCGAGCGGCTCTACTCCTCGGCCCGGCACGAGCACCCGACCGAGGACCCGGACGACACCCGGGTGCTGGACGACGTGGTGCGCTTCGTCGGCCAGCGGGTGGCCGCCGTGGTCGCGGACAGCGAGGCGGCCGCCGAGGAGGGCTGCCGCCGGATCGTCGTCGAGTACCAGCAACTCCCGTACGTGCTCGACCCGGAGGAGGCGATGGCGCCCGGCGCGCCGGTGCTGCACCCCAAGGGGCCGGAGTCCCGGATCGCCCGCCCGGAGAACAACGTCTGCGGCGAGGCCCACGGCGAACTCGGCAGCGTGGAACAGGGGTTCGCCGAGGCGGACGTGGTGTACGAGGAGACCTTCCGGACCCAGCGGGTCCAGCACGCCAGCCTGGAGACCCACGGCTGCGTCGTGACCTTCGAACCGGCCGGGCAAGCCGGGCAACCCGGGGAAGCCGGGCAACCCGGGGAAGCAGGCGAGGCCGGAGGGGGTGCGGGGGAGGAGCGGATCGTGGTCCGTTCCTCCACCCAGGTGCCCTTTCTCACCCGGCGCGCCCTGTGCGCCCTGTACGACCTGCCGATGGAGAAGGTCCGGGTGGTGGCCGGCCGGGTCGGCGGGGGCTTCGGCGGCAAGCAGGAGATGCTCACCGAGGACATCGCGGTGCTCGCGGCGATGCGGCTGCACCGGCCGGTGAAGCTGGAGTTCACCCGCGCCGAGCAGTTCCACGGCGCCACCACCCGGCACCCGTTCCTGATCACCGTCAAGCTCGGCGCCAAGCGGGACGGCACCCTGACGGCGATCCGGTTCCGGGTGGTGTCCAACACCGGCGCGTACGGCAACCACGGTCCGGCGGTGATGTTCCACAGCGTCGGTGAGTCGATGGGCGTCTACCGGGCGCCGAACAAGAAGGTGGAGGCGTACTCCGTCTACACCAACGGCGTGCCGGCCGGGGCCTTCCGCGGCTACGGCCTCGGGCAGGTCACCTTCGCCGTGGAGTCCGCGATGGACGAGCTCGCCCGGCGCCTCGGCATCGACCCGCTCGTCCTGCGCGAGAAGAACATCATCGGCCCCGGCGAGCACATGGAGGGCCCGCTCGGCGAGGAGGAGGACCTCCACATCGCCAGCTACGGCCTCGACCAGTGCCTCGGCGTCGTCCGGGAGACCCTCGCGAACGACACCAGCGCCGAACTCGCCCCCGAGGGCTGGCTGGTGGGCCAGGGCTTCGCGATGGCGGCCATCGCCTGCGGCCCGCCCGGCGGGCACATCGCCGACGCCACGGTGCGGCTGCTGGAGGACGGCGGGTACGACATTGCCGTGGGCACCGCCGAGTTCGGCAACGGCACCACCACCGTGCACCGGCAGATCGCCGCCGGGGCCCTGGGCACCACCGTGGACCGGATCACCGTCCGGCAGTCCGACACCGACGTGGTCCGGCACGACACCGGCGCCTTCGGCTCGGCCGGCACGGTGGTCGCGGGCAAGGCGGTGATGCAGGCCGCCAACGCCCTCGCCGAGCGCCTCCTCACCTTCACCGCCGAGTACGCCCGCACCCCGCGCAGCCTGCTGCGGCTCGGCGCCGACGCGGTCGAGTGCGACGGGCGGACGATCACCCTCAAGGAGGTCTTCGAGGCCGCCCGGGGCAAGGGCGTCGAGCTCGCCGCCGACGGCCACTTCGGCGGCTCGCCGCGCTCCATCGCCTTCAACTCGCAGTGGTTCCGGATCGCCGTCGACCCGGACACCGGGGAGATCCGGATCCTGCGCAGCGTGCACGGCGCCGACGCCGGGCGGGTGATGAACCCGATGCAGTGCCGCGGCCAGGTCGAGGGCGGGGTCGCCCAGGCGCTCGGCGCGACCCTGTTCGAACGGGTGCTGCTGGACGAGCACGGCGAGGTCACCACCGCGGCCTTCCGCCGCTACCGGCTCCCGGCGTACGCCGACGTGCCGCGCACCGAGGTGCACTTCAGCACCACCTCGGACGCGATCGGCCCGCTCGGCGCCAAGTCGATGAGCGAGAGCCCGTTCAACCCGGTCGCCCCGGCCTTCGCCAACGCGCTGCGCGACGCCACCGGCATCCGCTTCACCGACCCGCCGTTCCTGCGTGACCAGGTCTGGCAGGCGCTGGCCGAGCGGCGGGGGAGCCACTACTGCGAGTGATGGGGCCGAGTGACGGGGGCGCGTTCCCCGCCCGGTGGTCCACAGTGGTGGGGGAGGCCGGGACGGATGGGACTCACCAGTCACAAACTGCTGGCGCTGGCCGCGCTGCTCGCGGTGGCCACGGTGCTCGGCACGCTCTGGGTCTGGCCCAGGCTCGCCGTCCGCAGCTGGCCCGCGATGTTCCTGCGGCTCGGCACCATCGCCGTCACCCAGGTGGCGCTGCTCGCCACGCTCGGGCTCGCCGTCAACGACTACTTCGTCTTCTACAGCAGCTGGTCCGACCTGCTGGGGCGAGAGCACGGCGCCGGCGTCATCCAGGGCGCCTCCCCGGGAGCGCCCGCCTCCCCGGGCACCCCGGGCGCCACCGTCACCCCGGGTGGCGGGCCAGCCGGGGTGCAGGTGCTCGGCACGGCGGAGATCACCGGCGCGGGCCCGGGCAGCCACGACCCGGCCCGGATCGGGCGCCTGGACAAGGTCCGGCTGCCCGGCGGCACCACCGGGCTGAGCACCGACGGCTACGTCTACCTGCCGCCCCAGTACTTCCAGCCCGGCAACGAGGGCCGGCACTTCCCGGCGGTCCTGGTGATGACCGGTTTCCCCGGGGACGCCACCAACCTGGTCACCAAGCTCCGCTACCCGGCCACCGAACTCGACCTGCTCGGCAAGGGCGCCATGAAGCCGACCGTCCTGGTGCTGATGCGCCCCTCGCCGAGCATGCCCCGGGACAGCGAGTGCGAGGACGTCCCGCAGGGCCCGCAGGCGCAGACCTACTTCACCACCGACGTGCCCGCCGACCTGCGGGCGAGCTACCGGGTGCTCGGGGGCGAGGCCGGGGGCGGGAGCGGGAGTGGGGGCGGGAGCTCGGGCGGCCTGGGCGTGATGGGCGACTCCACCGGCGGCTACTGCGCCGTCAAGCTCGGTATGGTGCACCCGGGCACCTTCCCGGCGGCGGTCTCGCTCTCCGGCTACTTCAAGGCGGCGGAGGACATCACCACCGGCGACCTCTTCGGCGGCAGCCAGCAGCGCCGCAACGAGGCCGACCTGAACTGGCGCCTCGCCCACCTGCCGGCGCCCGCGCTGTCGGTGCTGCTCGCCGACAGCAAGGAGGACGGCAGCACCTACGCCGACTCCAGCGCCTTCGCGGCGGCGGCCCGTCCCCCGCTGGTGGTGGCCCAGGAGACGGTCGACAGCGGCGGGCACAACTTCACCACCTGGGACCGGCTGATCCCGCCCGCGCTCGGCTGGCTCAGCGCGCGCCTGCCGGACCCGTCCTGAGGGCGTGGAGAGGACGGCTGGCACCCGCCGCCCCGGCGGGGTGCGCCGGGGCGGCGGGGCGTTCTCGGGTCCCTCGGGTTCCGCAGCGGGTTCCTCGGCGGCGCGTCGGCGGCTCGACGGCTGGGCCAGGCCGGGCCCGAGGCCCCCGCCCGGCCCGCTACCGCGCCAGCAGCGGCAGCGGCGCCCCGGTGCGGGCGGTCAGCTCCAGCCGGGTCAGCAGCGCCGACGGCGAGACCTCGACCACCCGGCAGCCCGCCCGGTGCCGGCAGTACCGGGCGACAGAGGTGCCGCGCAGCAGGTCGAAGCGGCGCCGGGTGGCGGCACCGAGGACGAGCAGGTCGTCCGGTCCGCTGACGGCGGCGGCCAGGGCGGGCCCCGGTTCGGCGTTCACCACCACCGGGTGGATCACCAGGCCGGACGGGTAGCCGCCGTAGGCCTGCTCGAAGGCGACGTCCAGCCGCCGGCGGGCGGCGTGTTCCAGTTCGGACAGCGGGCGCAGCCCGTCCCGGTCGCCGACCGTCCAGGCGGCGACGGGCACCAGCACGGCCTCGTGCCGGGCCGCCTCCCCGACGGCGTGGTAGAGGGCGGCCAGACTGCTCAGCGATCCGCTCAGGCCGACGATCACCCGGGTGGTGCCGGTCGTGGTGCCGGTGATGGTGCCGGTGGTGGTGTCGGTCGTGGTGCCGGTCATGGCGGTTCGCCTCCGTCTCTCCGGTAGTGCACTCCGGTCGGGTTGTGCCGGTGAGGTGCTCCTTGCTTCGGATGCCTCCAGTGAACCCCGGAACCGTGCCGTCCGGCCCGGCGCTGACACCGCCATGACGCCGGTCGCACACATCTTGACGGCCTCCTGACAGCCGTGGGGTTCAGCCCAGGCCCGGGACGAACTCGATCAGCAGGTCGATCGCCTTGATGCCGAGGAACGGCAGCACCAGCCCGCCCAGTCCGTACACCCGCAGGTTGCGCCGGAGCAGGTCGGTCGCGGAGGCGGGCTGGTAGCGCACGCCGCGCAGGGCGAGCGGGATCAGGGCGACGATGATCAGCGCGTTGAAGATGATCGCGGAGGTGATCGCCGACTGCGGGCTGTGCAGGCCCATGATGTTGAGGTGGTGCAGCCCGGGGTAGGCGTGGGCGAACATCGCGGGGATGATCGCGAAGAACTTGGCCACGTCGTTGGTGATCGAGAAGGTGGTCAACGCGCCCCGGGTGATGAGGAGTTGCTTGCCGACCCGGACGATGTCGATCAGCTTCGCCGGGTTGGAGTCGAGGTCGACCATGTTGCCGGCCTCCTTGGCGGCCGGGGTGCCGGAGTTCATCGCGACACCGACGTCGGCCTGGGCGAGGGCGGGGGCGTCGTTGGTGCCGTCGCCGGTCATCGCGACCATGTTCCCGGCGGCCTGTTCGCGCTTGAGGTGGGCGAGCTTGTCCTC
Organism: Kitasatospora sp. NPDC029367; assembly: GCF_055569135.1. Taxonomy (NCBI): domain Bacteria; kingdom Bacillati; phylum Actinomycetota; class Actinomycetes; order Kitasatosporales; family Streptomycetaceae; genus Kitasatospora; species Kitasatospora sp. NPDC029367. The sequence continues at coordinate 18,973 of NZ_JBVHYH010000036.1, read as the reverse complement.
GGGGGTGGCCTCGGCGAGGAAGTCGTCCACCCCGGCCTCCTCGGCGATCGCCCGGGCGGTCAGCGGGTTGTCGCCGGTGACCATGACGGTGCGGATGCCCATCCGGCGCAGTTCGGCGAAGCGCTCGGCGATGCCCTCCTTGATCACGTCCTTGAGCTCGACCACGCCGAGCGCCCGGGCGCCGTGCCGGTCGTGCACGGCGACCAGCAGCGGGGTGCCGCCGGCCGCGGCGATCCGGTCGACCAGGGGCTTCGCCTCCATCGGCATCCGTCCGCCGGAGTCCACCACCCAGCGGGCGACGGCCGCGGCCGCGCCCTTGCGGATCAGGCAGCCGGAGCCGTCCGGCCAGCTGAGGTCGACGCCGCTCATCCTGCTGTGCGCGGTGAACGGGACGGGCCGCTGCTCGCCCAGTTCGCCGGGGGTCCGCGGCGGCACCCAGTACTGACGATTCGTCAGTTCCACCAGGGAGCGGCCCTCCGGGGTCTCGTCCGCGACGGAGGCCAACTGGGCCGCCTCGGCGAGCTGTTCGGTGGTCGCGCCGGGCAGCGGGTGCAGGGCGACGGCCCGGCGGTTGCCGTGGGTGATGGTGCCGGTCTTGTCGAGCAGCAGCACGTCCACGTCGCCCGCGGCCTCGACGGCGCGGCCGGACAGGGCGATCACGTTGCGCTGGACGAGCCGGTCCATTCCGGCGATGCCGATCGCGGACAGCAGGGCGCCGATGGTGGTCGGGATCAGCGCGACCATCAGCGCCACCAGCACGACGGTGGTCTGCGGGGCGTGGGCGTAGATGGCCATCGGCTGGAGCGAGACCACGGACAGCACGAAGACGATGGTGAGCGAGGCCAGCAGGATGTTGAGGGCGATCTCGTTCGGCGTCTTCTGCCGGTTCGCGCCCTCGACCAGGGCGATCATCCGGTCCACGAAGCTCTGCCCGGGGCGCGAGGTGACCCGGACGACCAGGTGGTCGGAGAGCACCTTCGTCCCGCCGGTGACGGCCGTGCGGTCGCCGCCGGACTCCCGGATGACGGGCGCGGACTCGCCGGTGATCGCGGACTCGTCCACCGTGGCGACGCCCTCGACCACCTCGCCGTCCTGCGGGATCACCTCCCCGGCCGGCACCAGCACGATGTCGTGCAGCATCAACTCCTCGGCGGGGAGCACCTCGTGGCGGTGGTCGCGGATGCCGACCCGCCAGTGCAGCAGCCGTCGGGCGGTGGTGGCCGCCTGGGCGCGGCGCAGGTAGGCGGCCTGGGCCTTGCCCCGGCTCTCGGCCACGGCCTCGGCGAGGTTGGCGAACAGCACGGTCAGCCACAGCCAGAAGGAGATCAGCCAGGCGAAGACGCTCGGGTGGATGACGGCGCTGATGGTGGTGAGCGCCGAGCCGGTCTCGACCACGAGCATCACCGGGTTGCGCAGCATGGTGCGCGGATGCAGCTTGCGTACGGCGGCGGGCAGTGCCTCGGCCAGTTGCTGCCGGGTGATCAGCTGCCGTCGGCCCTTGGCGGTCGACGGGCGGTGGCTCGGGTGCGGGGGCTCCGGCGCGGCGGGCTGCGGTGCGGCGGGCTCCGGGCGGCGGAACCAGTTCTGCCGCCCGGGGCCGGTGTCCGGGCCGGTGCCCGGGGTGGTGCCGGGCGTGGTGCCGGTGGTGGTGCCGGGTGTGGTGCCGGGTGTGGTGTCCGGTGGGGTGAGGGCCGAACGGCGCATCGTCTCGGGGGACCTTCCGGGGCGCCCCGAAGCTGCGGGGCGGCGTGCTCGGGGGCGACGGGGACGGGCCACAGCCCACCATCGGAGTCCGCCGCGCCATGCGGGCCTTGACGCAGGCTTGGCGGCGAAGCGGCCGTCCTTGACGCTTCCCTGACATTGTGAGCGCCCGGCCTGCGCCTGGCCCCTGACCTGCGCGAACAGCCGTTCGGAAGACGGGAATCCCGGGCACGTCAGGGAGTCGTCAAGGTACGCCCCCGATGCGTAGGCCGTGCGTCAAGGCCGGGTGCGAACGGTGCCCGGAGGGTCTCCACTGGATGCGGGCCGCCGGACGACGGCCCCCGCCGCAGACCCGAGGAGCCCGCCGTGACCACCGCCACCGCCGTCATCGACGTCGACCGGCCGCTGGGGCGCACCATCCGCCTGGTGCCCGCCGTCGACCACCAGGACCACCAGGACCGGCAGGACCGGCCCGAGCCGCCCTCACCCGCGCCGAGCGCCGACGACCGGGCGCGCACCCGCCCGGCGCACTGCCGCTTCGCCGTGCACTACGAGGACTAGGCCAGCACGGCCTAGCCGAGCCGCCCTTCCCGACCACCCGTAGGAGTAGCCGCCATGACCCAGCTGATCGCCCCGCCGGTTCCGACCCCCGCCCCCGCCGACGCGCTCGGCGGCCCCTGGCCCGCCTCGGCGCGGCCCGGCCCGGGCGGTGAGGTGCTGGTCGGCGGCGTCGGACTGGCGGAGGCGGCCGAACGGTTCGGCACCCCGTTGTACGTCCTGGACGAGGGCGAGGTGCGCGGCCGCGCCCGGGCCTACCGGCGGGCGCTGCCGCACGCCGAGGTGCTGTACGCGGGCAAGGCCTTCCTGTGCAGCGCGATGGCCGACTGGGTCGCCGAGGAGGGCCTCGGCCTGGACGTCTGCTCCTCCGGTGAACTGTGGCTGGCCGTCTCGGCCGGCTTCCCGGCCCAGCGCATCCTGCTGCACGGCAACGCCAAGTCCCCGGAGGAACTGCGGCTGGCCCGGCGGCTGCGGGTCGGGCGGATCGTGATCGACGGCCCGGCGGAGATCGCCCGGCTGGCCGCGCTGGTCGCCGCCGACACCCCGCAGCGGGTGCTGGTCCGGGTCGTCCCCGGGATCGCGGCCGGGCACCACGCGGCCGTGCGGACCGGCGTCGGCGGCCAGAAGTTCGGCTTCCCGATCGAGGGCGGCGACGCGGCCGACGCCATCGCCCGGGTGCTCGACCAGCCCGGCCTCGAACTGGCCGGACTGCACTGCCACTTGGGCTCGCAGATCACCGAGCTGGAACCCTTCCTCCAGGCCGTGGACGCCCTGGTGGGCCTGCTCGCCGAGGTGCGGGAGCGGCACGGCGTCGAACTGGCCGAACTGGACCTCGGCGGCGGCCACGGCATCAAGTACCTGCCGGGGGAAGCCGAGTTCGACCTCGCCGAGTTCGCCGTCCGGGTCACCGACCGGCTCGCGGTCCGCTGCGCCGAGGCCCGGCTGGAGGTGCCCCGGCTGATCGTCGAGCCGGGTCGCGCCATCGTCGGACCGGCGGCGGTGGCCGTCTACCGGGTGCTCTCCGTCAAGCACCTGGCGGACGGCCGCACCTTCGTGGCCGTCGACGGCGGCATGAGCGACAACCCGCGCCCCGCCCTGTACGGATCCCCCTACAGCGTCCGCCTGGTGGGCCGCCGTTCCGACGCCGGTGCGGCCCGGGTGGACGTCGTCGGCCGCCACTGCGAGGCCGGGGACGTCCTGGTGCGCGACGCCGTCCTGCCCGCCGACCTGCGCCCCGGCGACCTGCTCGCCGTCCCCGCGGCCGGCGCCTACCAGCTCTCGATGGCCTCCGGCTACAACCTGGTCGGCCGCCCCGCCGTGGCCGCCGTCAAGGACGGCCGCGCCCGGCTGTTGATCCGCCGCGAGACGGTCGAGGACCTCCGACTGCGCGAGGTGGGGCGCTGAGACCTTCGCTCCACCCGTTCATTCATCCGTTCGGGTGGATTGACGTGTCTCCGTCCGGGGCGACTGCCGGCCGCGGTCAAGACTGTCGCGACGCGCCGCTGGGGCGCGTCGCGACAGAAGGGGTCTGCCATGCCGGGCTGGAGCTACACGAACGAGGGTCTGCCGTCGGATCCGCTGCGGATCGACTCCGTCTCGGTCACGCCGGATCCGCTGAAGCCGGGGAGCGCCGCCACGCTCCGGATCGACGGGACGGTGCAGCGGGAGATCAAGGACGGCGCCTACTTCGACCTGACCATCAAGCTCGGCCTGGTCAAGCTCCTCCAACGCAGGTTCGACCTCTTCGAGGAGCTGCGCGGAGGCGGCTCGGAGGCCCTGAGGCTGAGTTGCGACACCAGCGACGGGAAGGGCCCCGTCCCGGTGGGCGGCACGGTGCTGACCGCCGTCATCGACCTCCCCAGGGACGTCCCGCGCGGGAAGTTCAAGCTCCAGGTCCGTGCCTGCACCGTCGACGATGACGACCTGGCGGCCCTGGACCTCGACGTCGACCTCATGCCCACCCGGTAGGTCCGACGGACCGCGCGGGAAGTCGGCCCGGCCGACCTCCCGCGTAACCGTGTTCAGCCGAGGAGGTCGCGGCCGAGGGCGGTGAGGCTGTGCCGGACTTCGCGGCCCCGGCGTTCGGTGGTGATGGCCCCGGCGTCGCGCAGCACGGTGGCGTGGGCGGAGGCGGTCGGCGCGGAGAGGCCGAGGCTCTCGGCCAACTGGCCGGTGGTGCAGGCGCCTTGGGCGATCGCCCGGAGGGCCCGGGTACGGGCGGCGCCGATCAGGCGGGCCAGGCCGTCCGCGCGGCGGGCCGGGTGCTCGCGGCCGGGGTAGAGCAGGGCCGACGACCGGTGGTCGCCCAGGGGTGCGGTGAGGCCGGAGAGGAAGAGGTTCGGGCGCAACTCCAGCCCGCGCCCGCCGAGGTCGTACGCGAGCTGCCACTCCGGACCGGCGTACCGGAGGAGGCCCTCGTCGTGCCAGGACAGGTCCGGGTGGAGCTGCGCCAGCATCGGGCCGAGCCCTGTCTCGGCGACGGCGCGCGAGCGCTGCTCGATGTCGGCCCGTAGGGCGCGCTGGATGTCGGGCCAGTCCGGGGCGAGGCAGCTGCGGAACAGCGCCCAGGCGGCGTCGGTGATCCGGCGCAGCTGGCGGGTGCCGTCGTCACACAACTCGGCGATGACGCGGGGGAGGTGCGGCCCGGTGCCGTAGCCCTGCATCTCCTGGTGGACCTCGGCCTCGGGGAGGGCGAGCAGGGCGTCGAGTTCGTCGCCGATGGTCGCCCGCGCGGCCGTGCGGTCGGGGATCAGGAACATCGGCACGCCGAGCGGGCTCGCGTTGACCAGCTCGACGAAAGCCGCGGCCTGCTGCGGGACATGCCCCTTCACCCGGCGCCACCACCGGTCGCGGTTCACCGAGTCGCGGGCGCAGTGGTGCTGCGGGCCGGCCACGCCGCCCAGCACGTGATCCAGCGGAGAGACCGCGAACCGGACGCGAGCCAGGTCGGCCGGCCGGAAGCCGATTTCGAGCACAGCCGATGGTGCCACGCGGCCGGGCCGCCGTGGGTGAGTTCTCAACTATGAGGCCCAGCGGCGAAAAGCTGTCGCCGGAGGAGCCCCGACGGTGAGGGTGGCGGTGCACGGCCAATCCGACAGCGGAGGAAACACACCCATGCGCAAGCTCACCAGCCTCGCCCTCGCGGCGGCGGCCACCCTCGGCCTGGTCGCCGGCTCCGCCGGCAGCGCCTCGGCGCAGGCGATCGGAGGCGGCGGCTGCCGCGGGGGCATCGACATCAGGGCGAACTCGGTGTACGTGGGCCACGGCGTCTCGCTGCTGCCGTGCGCGCGGCCCGACAACTACCAGAACAGCGTGGCCTCGTCGGTGACCGTCTACGGGACGCCGGACACCCAGCTGCGCGTCTGGCAGGCGGTCGCCCGCGTCAACCCGGACGGTTCCATCAGCGACTTCTACCCGAGCGTCCTCTACACCGTCGACAGCGATCTGACCGTGAACGTCTCGCAGCAGTGGATGGGGCACGACCTCTACTGCGCGCTCGGCGGGACCCTGGTGATCGACACCTGGATCACCAACAACGACGTCCGCCAGGGCTCGGTGCAGTCGCCGAGGTTCACCTGCTGACGCAGGATCCCGACGGCCCCGAGCCGGCACGCGCCCGCGCGGGTCTGGTGAGTCTCCCCCACGACTCACCGGGCCCGCGCGGCCGTTCTCCCATGACCCCTTGTTAGATATTTAGCCAAGGTGCTAAATATTGGGGATGACCGATGCCCAGGCCGAGGCCGGAGCCTTCCGCGCCCTTGCCGATCCGACGCGGCGCCAGATCCTCGAGGACCTCAGGGGCGGTGAGCTCGCGGCCGGCGAGATCGCCGCCAGGTTCGCGATCAGCGCGCCCTCCATCTCACGACACCTCGGCGTGCTCAGGGGAGCCGGGCTCGTCACCGAGCGGCGGGAGGGCAACCGGATCATCTACGCGCTGGCCGAGGAACGCCTGGCCACCTGCGTCGGCCGGTTCCTCAGCGCGGTCTGCCCCGAGCAGATCGTGCTCCGCCACACCAAATGGCGCCCCGGGGCGCAGAACGAGGGGTCATGAGGCAGCCACGACTGTCCAGCGTCGTCGAACGACGGCTGCTGGTGAACTACCGGGTCGCGCCGGAGGTCGCGGCGCGTCTGCTCCCCGGGCCGCTGCGCCCGCAACTGGTGCACGGCCACGCGGTCGCGGGCATCTGCCTGCTGCGCCTGGGGAGTGTGCGGCCCGCCTGGGCGCCCAGGGCGTTCGGGCTGCGGAGTGAGAACGCGGCCCACCGCTTCGCCGTCGAGTGGGACGGGCCGGACGGCGTCGAGACCGGCGTCTACATCCCCCGCCGCGACACCGCCTCGCGGCTCAACGCCTGGGCCGGCGGCCGGCTCTTCCCCGGTGAGCACGGCCGGGCCGACTTCGAGGTGGACGAGACGCCCGACCGGCTGCGCGTCGCACTGGCGGCCAGGGACGGCGGTACCCGGGTGGACGTCACCGTCGAGCTGTCCGACGAACTGCGGGGCAGCGAGCTCTTCGCCGACCTCGCCGAGGCCTCCCGGTTCTTCCGGAACGGGGCGAAGGGCTTCTCGGCCACCGGCTCCGGCAGTCGCCTGGACGGCATGGAACTGCGGCCCGACGCCTGGCCGGTGGAGGCCTGCCGGGTCCGCTCCGCCGCGTCCTCCTTCTTCGACGACCCGGACCGCTTCCCGCCGGGGAGCGCCGTCGTGGACTGCGCCCTGGTGCTGCGCGACGCCCCGGCGAGCTGGTGGCCGATCCCGGCCATGGCCGTCGAACCGCAACCGGCGTAGCCGGCCCAGCCGGTCTACCCGAGCGAGGCCTCGGCCACGGCGACGAGGTCGAGGCCCTCGCGGTGGACCCGCCCGGCTCCCCAGGCGCCCAGCGGCCGGAGCGCCTCGTTGAGCGTCCGCCCGTCCTCGGTCAGGGAGTACTCCACCCGCGGTGGCACCTCCGCGAAGACCTCCCGGTGGACAAGGCCGTCCTGCTCCATCTCCCGCAGGTGCTGCGTCAGCATCTTCTCGCTCACGCCCGGCAGGGCGCGCCGGAGTTCGCCGAAGCGGCGCATGCCGTGGGTGGCGAGTTCCCAGAGGATCAGCCCCTTCCACTTGCCGCTCACCACGTCGAGCGCGGCGTCGATCCCGCAGATGTAGGGCCCGTTCCTCGGTGCCTTGGCCATCACCGATCCCCCTTACGAAATGGTAAGTACCGCAGAAAACAGTGGGTACTTCCGAGGATAGTGTCCCTGGCCGAGCATGGAGGGGTGAACGAACGACAGAACCACACCAGCAGTCAGCACAGCGCCGTCACCGTGATCGGGCTCGGCCCGATGGGGCAGGCGATGACCCGTGCCCTCCTCGCCGCCGGCCACCCGGTCACCGTCTGGAACCGTACCGCCGCCCGGGCCGACGGCGTTGTCGCAGCCGGGGCGAAGCTCGCCGCGACGCCCGCCGAGGCGGTCGGGGCGAGCGACCTCGTGCTCCTCAGCCTCACCGACTACCGGGCGATGTACGACATCCTCGACGGCGCCACCGCGGCGCTCGCCGGGCGGACCCTGGTCAACCTGAGCTCCGACACCCCCGACCGCTCGCGCGAGGCCGCCGCCTGGGCGGCGGGCCACGGCGCCGCCTTCCTCACCGGGGGCGTCATGGTCCCCGCGCCGATGGTCGGCACGGCGGCGGCCCAGGTGTACTACAGCGGCCCCGCGCAGGTGATGGAGCGCCACCGGTCGGCGCTGGCCCTGGTCGGAGCGCCGAAGTACCTGGGCGAGGACCCGGGCCTTGCCCAGATGATGTACCAGGCCCAACTCGCCGTCTTCCTCACCACCCTGTCCGCCCTGATGCAGGCCACCGCGATGCTGGGCACCGCGGGGATGAAGGCCGGGGAGGCACTGCCCGAGCTGCTGGCCTCCGCCGACACGATCGGCGCCATCCTGCGGGCCGGCGAGGCCAGCCCCGGCACCGCGCTCGACGCCGGGGAGCACCCCGGTGACCTCAGCACGGTCACCATGATGGGGGCGACCGCCGACCACATCGTCGAGACCAACACCTCGCTCGGCCTCGACCTCGCCCTCCCGCTGGCCGTCCAGGCCCACTACCGGCGCGCCATCGAGGACGGACACGGCGGCGACAACTGGACCCGCATCATCGACGGCATCCGGTCACCCCGCTGACCGACCGCCGTGCGGGGCGCAGTGCGTGGGAAGTCGGCCGGGCCGACTTCCCGCACACGGCTCCGCCCCGTCGAGCCGGACGACTCGACGGGGCGGGGGACCGTGCCGCCGTCAGCCCGCCCGGACGGCGCTGACCAGGTCCGGCAGCAGGTTCGCCGCGTCGGGCGTGCCCAGGCCGGTGACCGGGTCCCAGCCCGTACCGGCCGGGTAGCCCGGGACGGTCGGGTCGGTGGTGTTGTCGCCGAGCGTCACGTCGTGGAAGTCGGCCGCGTACTTCGCCGGGTCGGTGCCCAGCTTGTACAGGGCCGGGTTGATCAGGCCCAGGCCGCCGCCGTTGATCTGGTCCGCGATCGAGACCAGGCCGGCCCACTGCGGGCAGGACAGCGAGGTGCCGCCGATGTCGTACCAGCCCGTGCTGCACGGGGTGGCACCGCACTTGAGGCCCGAGGAGCCGTCCGGCGGCAGCGACAGGTAGACCAGTGCGCCGGTGCTGGAGGCGGCCTGGAGGGAGATGTCCGGCACGCCGCGCTTGGCGCCGATCGCGGTGGAGCCGGCCGGCAGCGCCGACTGGTAGTCGGGCCGGTCGAAGACCCGGCTGAACCCGCCGCCGGAGTAGGTCCAACCCACCTCGGCGGAGCCGGAGTCGTGCTGGCAGACGGCCGGGTTGTCGGTGCTGTCCACGGTCCGGGCGCCGGTCGCCCCGGGGTCGGTGCACAGGTAGGTGCCGCCCACACCGGTCACCAGCGGGTCCGAGGCCGGCCACTCCACCGACGGGTACGGCAGGGTCGAGCCGCCCGACTTCACCGGGGTCTTCTCCGAACCGGTCGTGCCGTTGTCGCCGGAGGAGCCGAGCACCGTGACCCCGTTCAGGGCCGCCGACTTGAAGGCGTGCCGCAGCGGTTCGATGGACTGGGCGCTGCCGAAGGCGCCCTCGGCGGAGGCGAAGGACTGCGAGATGACGTTCGCCAGGTGGTGGTCGACCACGTACTGCTCGGCGTTCATCATCGCGGGCAGGCCCTGGACGCCGAGCGTCTCCGCGGTCGGCGTGCTGACCAGCAGGATGTTGGCACCGGGCGCCATCGCGTGCGCGGTCTCCACGTCGAGCGCGACCTCCAGCGCCCACGCGGCCTTGCTCTCCTGGCCGGTGCCGTGGCTGGTGGGCGGTGGCGCGGTGGTGCCCGGATCGCCCTGGACGTGCAGCTCGCTGAAGGACGGCATCCCGGGCTGGCAGGTCACCGCCTCCTCGCCGCACATCGCGGCGACGCCGAAGGCCTGGTCGAAGACGTGCAGGTCGTGCGCCATGGTGTCGCTGCCGTACGAGTCGACGATCGCGATCGTCTGGCCGCGGCCGTCGAAGCCGCCCGCGTAGAGCGGGCCCAGGTGGTAGGCGGCCCTGATCGCCTGTGGGTCGAAGCAGCGGCGGCCCGCACCGGCGCACTGCGCCGGGGTGGGGGGAGTGGTGCTCGCCGACACCTGGGCGTAGTCGGCCACGGTGGGGCGCACCGTCGGGTAGTCGGCGGTCACGGCGCTGCCGGCCACGGTGCTGCCGACCACCGGTGCGGCGAGCGCGCCGGAGGCCGCGAGGGCCAGGCTGCTCGCCCCGGCCAGGAGCATGCGGCGTATCGTTCGAGCCTTCAAGTAGTCCTCCACGAGGGTTGGTTGGGGGACGTGGGCGATCGGCCCGGGGCGGATCGAGCGCCCTGGGCACGGGGGGAATACAGGGCGGAACACGAGGCGGAACACGGGGTGGAACACGGAGCGGAATCCGGGACGCGGGGTCACGGACGGGCGCGAGTGTAGGCGGGTCGTCGGCGGGCTCTCAATGGCCCGTTCGACGCGGGTTCGGCGCCCTTTCGTCGACGGCGGCCGCCCGTCGCGCCCCGCCGTACCCCCGCCGGAACCGGTGGAACCCGTTCGAGTGAACGGCCGCCCGGTTGCTTCGTCCACGGCCGTCGACCCGCCAAGCTGGGCCGCGGATGCGTAAGAACCAGGTGAGGAAAGGCCGTTCGATGACGCGCGCGCTGATCGTGGTGGATGTGCAGAAGGACTTCTGCGAGGGCGGAAGCGTCCCGGTCGGCGGCGGTGCCGACCGGGCCCGGGCGATTGCCGCGCTGATCCAGGGCCCGGAGCGGGAGGGTTGGTCCCGGGTGGTCGCGACCCGGGACCACCACGTCGACCCGGGCGGTCACTTCTCCGAGCACCCCGACTACCGGGACTCCTTCCCGGTGCACTGCGTGGTCGGCACCGAGGGCGGCGAGTTCCACCCCGACTTCCTGCCCGCGGTCGAGGCCGGCGCGGTCGACGAGGTGTTCTACAAGGGCGCCCGCTCCGCCTCCAAGAGCGGCTTCGAGGGCTTCACCGCCGACGGCACCCCGCTCGCGGACTGGCTGCACGACTGCGGCGTGGACGCCGTCGACGTCGTCGGCATCGCCACCGACCACTGCGTCAAGGCCACCGCCCTGGACGCCCGCCGGGCCGGCTTCGACGCCCGCGTCCTGCTCGACTACACGGCCGGCGTCGCCCCCGACACCACCGACGCCGCGCTCGCCGAGCTCCGCCACGCCGGCGTCGACCTCACCGGCGCCCCGGTGGTCCGCCCCTGACCCCCGACGCTCATAACGGAACGGTTGCGGAGCCCGTCCTTCGGTGCGCAGGGGTTGACGGCGCGGGGAGGGCGGGCGTTTGCTGTGTCCCGCTCGTGCGAATCTGTTGAGTTGTGGTCTGTTTTGTTGTTTTGAACGTTCAAACTCAGCCGTCGAGCGTACACCACCCCCATGCCCCGCCTCCGTCCAGAGCCACCCATCGGGAGGAATGCAATGTCACACCTTTCCCGCCGCGATCTGCTCCGCGCCTCCGGCGCCGGCCTGCTGGCCCTCGCGGCCGGCGGAGCCCTCGCCGCCTGCGGCGACCCGGGCTCGGGGAGCGCCTCCGGCGGGGACGCCGACACCGGCAAGGTCACCGTCTGGTCGTGGGCCACCGCGGCCGTCGCGCTGCGCGCCGTCGTCCCGGCCTTCGAGAAGGACAACCCGGGCATCACGGTGGACGTCCAGGACATCGGCAACCCCGCCATCTGGGACAAGATCACCGTCGGCCTGGCGGCCGGCGGCCAGGGCCTCGGCGACGTCCTGCACATCGGCTGCGACTACCTGCCCGGCTACCTGGAGAAGTTCCCCGGCGGCCTCGCCGACCTCTCGGCCCTCGGCGCCGACGCGCACCGGGAGAAGTTCGCCAAGGGCCTGTGGCCGGTCGTCACCGGCAAGGACGGCCACGCCTACGCCCTGCCCTGGGAGGCCAACCCGCTCGGCTTCTTCTACCGCAAGGACTACTTCGACAAGGCCGGCCTCGACCCCACCACCTTCGCCACCTGGGACGACCTCACCGCGGCCGCCGACCGCTTCAAGGCCGCCAACCCCGGCATCTCGCTGATCGGCATCAGCAAGGCCGCCAACCCGAGCCCCGACCTGGACTTCGTCCAGTCCCTGATGCAGCTCCAGGGCGCCTTCTACTTCGACCTCCAGGGCCGGATCACCCTCGGCTCCGAGCCGGACGTCCGCGCCCTGGCCACCCTCAAGCACCTGGACGACACCGGGCTGGTCGCCGACGCCCCCGGCGACCACGGGTGGGCCACTCTGATGAAGGCCGGCAAGCTCGCCGTCGCCCCGATGCCCGCATGGGCCGCGCACTACCTGGAGGCCAAGTTCGCCGACCAGCACGGCAACTGGCGCCTCGCCAAACCCCCGGCCGTCACCGCCGGCGGCAGGCGCACCGCCCTGGTGAACTCCACCCACCTCACCGTCGCCGCCTCCAGCCCGCGCCGCCGCGCCGCCTGGAAGTTCGTCGAGTACGCGCTCACCCGCCCCGCCTCGGTGAACGCCATGTTCGAGGCCGGCGGAGTCTTCCCCGCGCTCCTCGACGCCTACGGCGACCCGATGTACGCCAGGCCCAGCGACTACTACGGCGGCCAGTCCCCGCTGCGCACCTTCGCCGAGCTGGCCACCGACGGCGGCGACCCCACCAACTACTCCGGCGACTACGCCCGTGCCCTCAAGCTCGCCAGCGACGCCCAGACCAAGGTCCTGCTCAAGGGCGGCGACCCCGCCGCCGTCCTCCAGGACGCCGCCAAGCAGCTCGCCCAGCAGACCGGACGCACCGTCGTATGACCGCCACCACCGCCGTCACCGCGCCCGCCGTCAGCGGGGCGGCCGGGCCTGCCCGCCCCGCCGGCCCGGCCGCGCGCGCCCACCGCCGGGCCCGGCTGCGCCGCACCGCCCTGCCGTACCTGCTGCTCGCCCCCGCCCTGATCACCTTCGGCGTGTTCAAGGCCTACCCGATCGTCGACTCGCTGCTGCTCTCCTTCACCACCGGCTCCGGCCCCGCCGCCCGCCCGGCCGGCCTCGCCAACTACCGGCGCCTGCTCGACGATCCACTGTTCTGGACGGCCCTGCGCAACACCGGCGAGATCCTCGTGGTGCAGGTCCCGCTGATGCTCGGGCTGGCCCTGCTGCTGGCCGTCGGCATCAACTCCACCCTGGTGCGCTGGCGGGCCGTCTGGCGGCTCGGCGTCTTCATGCCCGCCGTCACCGGCCTGGTCGCCACCGGCGTGATGTTCGCCTTCCTGCTCAAGCGCGACGACGGCGCGGTCAACTGGCTGCTGCACGCCGTCGGCCTGCCCTCCGTCGACTGGCTGGGGCAGCCGTTCTGGGCCCGGATGTCCGTCGTCCTGGTGCTGACCTGGCACTACACCGGCTACAACGCCGTCATCTACCTGGCCGGCCTGCAGTCCGTCCCGAAGGAGCTGTACGAGGCCGCGATGGTCGACGGCGCCGGTGCCGTCCGCCGCTTCACCGCGATCACCGTCCCGGCGCTGCGCCCGGTGCTGCTGTTCACCGTCGTGCTCTCCACCATCGGCACCCTCCAGCTCTTCGACGAGCCGTACGTGCTGACCGGCGGCGGCCCGGACAACGCGAGCCTGACCGTCTCCATGTACCTGTACCAGAACGGCTTCCGCTACTTCGACTTCGGCTACGCCTCCGCCATCGCCTACGCGCTCACCCTGCTGGTGGCCGTGCTCGGCGCGGTCCAGATGCGCCTGATGGGGGAGAAGGACGGATGAACCCCAAGAACCTCCGCGGCTGGCCGCTGACCTTCCTCCTGGCGGGCCTCACCGGCCTCTCGGTCGCCCCCTTCTACTGGCTGCTGATCTCCGTCACCCGCAAGGACACCGAGATCTTCGACTGGCCGCCGCACCTGCTGCCCGGCGGGGGCCTCGGCGACAACCTCCACCGGCTGGACCAGCGGATCGGCCTGCTCCGGGTGCTCGGCAACTCCCTGCTGGTGGCCGGGATCCAGACCCTCGGCGCCCTGGTCGTCGCCCTGCTGGCCGGCTACGCTTTCGCCAAGTTCCGCTTCCGCGGCCGCACCCTGCTGTTCGCGCTGCTGCTCTCCACCCTCGTGGTGCCCGAACAGGTCGTGCTGGTACCGCTGTTCAAGATGATGACGGACTTCGGCCTGCTCGACTCCTACCAGGCGATCATCCTGCCCGGGCTGTGCGTGCCCTTCGCGGTCTTCCTGATGCGCCAGTCGCTGAGCAGCCTGCCGGACGAACTCCTGGACGCCGCCAGGGTCGACGGCGCGGGCGAGTTCCGGGTGCTGTGGAACGTCGTCGTCCCGGTGATGCGGCCGGTGCTCGCCGCGCTCTCGATCTTCCTCTTCCTGGGCTCCTGGAACCAGTTCGTCTGGCCGCTGATCGCGCTGCGCAGCCCGGACATGCACACCCTGCCGGTCGCCCTGGCGACCCTGTACGGCAACCAGAGCACCACCGACTACGGCGCGATCCTCTCCGGGACCGCGCTCTCCACCCTGCCGATGATGGTCCTGTTCCTGGTCCTGCAACGGCAGTTCATCTCCGGCCTGCTGGCCGGCGCGACGAAGGGCTGATCGGCATGACCGACACCGACACCGAGACCGACACTGGTACCGGCACCGTGGCCGAGGCCACGACCGAGGTCTGGGAGCCGCACGCCCCCGCCCCCGGAGCGCTCCACCCGCTGCTCCACGCCGGGGGCCCGGACCTGCGGGCGAGCGGCACCGCCACCGCCCGGGAGGTCGCCGACGGCGTGGTCGAGGTGACCGCCGAGGGCCCCGCCGAGGTCCGGATCGAGTGGCGGGTGCCCTGCGTGGACGTCACCTCCTTCTGGACCCCGGAACCGCGCGGCACCGGCTGGCTGCCCGCCGCCTGGAGCGCCCCGCGCCGCACCGGCCTCGCCGCCGGCGCCCCGATCGCCGCGCTGGTCGGCACCGGGGACACCGCGGTCTGCGCCTTCGCGGCCGAGCAGACCGAGGTGCTGGCCGGGGCCGGAGTGGTCGAGGAGACCGGCGACTTCCGCTTCTGGGCCCAGGCCACCGGCCGGATCACCGTCCGGATCGACACCTCGCGTCGGCACTTCGCCCGCTGCCTGGCCGACCTCACCGCCTGGTGGGGCGAGGGCCGCACCGTCGTCGTCCCCGAGGACGCCCGCCGCCCCGCCTACTCCACCTGGTACTCGATGCACCAGGAGGTCTCGCCCGAGCGCATCGAGACCCAGGCCGCGCTCGGCAAGGCCCTCGGGCTGGACGTGATCATCGTCGACGACGGCTGGATGACCGCCGACCGCACCCGCGGCTACGCCCACTGCGGCGACTGGGAGCCCGTCTCGCTGCCCGACACCGCCGAGCACGTCCGGCGCGTCCACGACCTCGGCGTGCGGTACCTGCTCTGGTACGCGCTGCCGTTCATCGGCAAGGACAGCGCCGCCTACCGGAAGATCGGCCGGCACGCCCTCGCCGACGTCCCCCACCTGGGCGCGGTGGTCGCCGACCCGCGCTACCCCGAGGTCCGCGAGTTCCTCACCGACCGGCTGGCCCGGGCCGTCGAGGAGTGGGGCATGGACGGGCTCAAGGTCGACTTCGTCGACTCCTTCGCCCGCGCCGCCGAGCGCCCCGACGCCCCAGTGCCCGGCCCCGAGGCGGACTGCGCCGAGGTGGCCGAGGGCGTGGCGAAGCTGCTCGCCGCGATCCGGGCCCGGACCACCGCCGTCCACCCGGAGGCGATGATCGAGCACCGGCAGCCGTACGTCAGCCCCGCCCTGTGGCCGTACGTCACCATGATCCGGGCCACCGACTGCCCGCTCAGCCCGCAGGAGAACCGGCAGCGCACCCTGGACGTGCGGCTGGCCGCCGGGCCGGTGCCCGTGCACGCCGACATGCTGATGTGGCACCCGGCCGAGCCGCCCGAGCAGATCGCCTGCCACCTGGTCAACGTGCTCTTCGCGGTGCCCCAGATCTCCGTCGACCTCGCCGCCCAGGGCCCCGGGCAGCGCGAGGCGATCGCCTTCTGGCTGGGGGTGTTCCGCGAGCACCTCGACACCCTGCAACGCGGTGAACTGCTCCCCAGCCGGCCCGACCTCGGATACCCGCTGGTCACCGCCCGCGGCGAGGGGACGGTCGTGGTCGCCCGGTACGCGGCGCTGCCGGTGGACGTCTCGGCGGACGACTGGCACACCCTGCTGGTGGCCAATGCCGACGCCGACCCGGACGTCCGGCTGATCGGCGGCAGCGGGAGGGCCACCGCCACCGTCCAGGACGCCCGGGGGCGTATCGTCCGGCAGGACGAGATCGACCTCGACTGGACGGACACCCTGGCGGTGCCGCGCGGCGGGCTGCTGTCGCTGCGCCGCCCCTGACCCACGACCGGAGGACCCCGCATGCCCGAGGGAGCGCACCGACCGCGCCGTGGCGCCAGCACCATCGAGGAGGTCGCCCGCGCGGCCGGGGTCTCCCGGCAGACCGTCTCCAACGTGCTCAACGCCCCGCACCGGGTCCGTGCCGAGACGCTGGCCCGGGTCAGCACGGCGATCCGCGAACTCGGCTACCAGCCCGACCAGTCGGCCCGGTCGCTGCGCAGCGGCGCCCGGCGCACCATCGGCTACCTCGCGCCGGTGGACGACCCGCTCGACCCCAACCCGCTGATGGCCGGCTTCCTGGAGGCCCTGGTCGACGCGGCCGGGGAACGCGGGCAGCGGGTGCTGCTGTTCCGGCCCGCCCCGCCCGAGGCGGACCCGGTGGCGGCCATCGACGAACTGGTGGCGGCCCGGCAGGTCGACGGGCTGGTGCTGGCGGACGTGCTGACCGAGGACCGGCGGATCGCCCACGTCGCCGGGCTGGGTGTCCCCTTCGTCAGCTTCGGCCGGACCGGACCGGGCGAACCGCAGCACTGGGCGGACATCGCCAACGACACGGCGATGGCCGCCGTGGTGCGGCACCTCGCGGCGCAGGGCCACCGCCGGATCGGCTACCTCGGCGCCGCCGAGGAGCTGCCCTGGATGGCGGCCCGGCGGGCGGGCTTCCTCGCCGAGACGCGCCGGCTGGGCCTGTCGGCGGTGACGACGGCCCGGTCGGTGACGACGACCGGGCCGTCGGCCGCTCCGTCGGCCGCTCCGTCGGCCGGGGCCGGGGCCAGGGCTGGTTCGGCCCCGGCCGACGGCCCGGTGGCGGCCGTGCGGGAGCTGCTGCGCGGGCCCGACCGGCCGACGGCCGTCGCCGCGGGCAGCGACCTGCTGGCGCTGGACGCGTACGAGGCGATCCGGGCCGAGGGGCTGGCGGTCGGGCCCGCCGGGGTGGCCGTCACCGGGTTCTACGACTCGCCGCTGTGCCGGCACCTGCACCCGCCGCTGACCTCGGTCCGGCTGCCGCTGCGGGCCCTGGCGGCCGGGCTGGTCGTCCGGCTGCTGGACCAGGTGCACGGCGAGGCCGCGCCGACGGGCGGCCTGGAACTGCCCACCGAGCTGGTCGTGCGGGCGAGTTCGGCCTGACCGGCGGCCCCGCCGCGGTGACTCAGGCCCGGTGCGCCTCCGGGCGCTCCGGGGACGCCTCCGCGAGCGCCCGGGTGACCGCCTCCACCCCGGCGCGCAGCCCGTACACCGGCGCGGCCGGCTGCTGGCGCCAGGAGTCGTCGATGCCGCCCGCGTCCACGGTGTCGAAGCCCAACTCGTCGACCAGCGCCCGCACCACGGCCTTCGCCGCCTCGTCGTCCGACGCGACCGGCACGGCGAGGCGCTCCGGGTCGCCCGCCGGGCGGGGGCGGTCCAGCAGGTCCTGCGCGTAGGTGCCGTTGAACACCTTCACCACCCGGTGGCCCAGGTGCTGCTCCGTCCAGCGGCTCTCCGTCAGCCCGCCGTCCTCGATCGCGTCGATCCGGCCGTCGCGCTCCTTCGGGTAGTAGTTGCCGGTGTCGATCACCGCCACCCCCTCGGCGGCGCCGTCGAACAGGCCCGCGGGGAGGTCCGGAACGTTCTTCAACGGCACCGTCACCACCACGACCTGGGCGCCGTTCGCCGCCTCCGTGGCCGTCACCGCCTTCGCGCCCGTCTCCTCGACCAGGGCCTTCAACGACTCCGGCCCGCGCGAGTTCGCCACCGAGACCTCGTGCCCGAGCGCCGTCAGACGGCGCGTCAGGTTGCCGCCGATGTTGCCCGCGCCGATGATGCCGATCTTCATGGGTAAGCCCCTTCGTGAGTGCCGTACTTGGCCGTCGTCCTGCCCCAACCAGGCGGTGATCGGATCTGTTCCCCACCCCAGGGTGGTCCTCCGGAACCCCGGGTTGACGCGGGTCTGGTACCGCCCGGCCGCACGCCGTGAAGGTGGGGCCCATGAACGACACCACCGTCCTCGTCACCGGCGGCACCAGCGGCATGGGCCTCGCCACCGCCCGCCACCTCCTCAGCACCGGCGCCCGGGTCGTGGTCACCGGCCGCGACGACGGCCGCCTCGCCCGCGCCGCCGAACGGCTCGACGGCGGCGACCGCCTGCTCACCGTCCGCGCCGACGTCTCCGTCCCGGCCGACCTGGCCCGCCTCGCCGACACCGTCCGGGCCCGCTTCGGCAGGCTCGACGGCGTCTTTGCCAACGCGGGCGTCGGCATCTTCCGGCCCGCCGCCGAACTCACCGAGGCCGAGGTCGACCAGGTCATCGGCACCAACCTCAAGGGTGTGCTGTACACCGTCCAGCACGCCCTGCCGCTGCTGGACGCGGCCGGCGGCGGCTCCGTCGTCCTCAACGCCTCCTGGACCCCGCACCGCGGCCTCCCCGGCGCCGCCGTCTACGCCGCCGCCAAGGCGGGCGTCCTCAGCCTCGCCCGCACCCTCGGCACCGAACTCGCAGGGCGCGGCATCCGGGTCAACTCCGTCAGCCCCGGCTACATCGTCACCGAGATGTTCCACGCGGCCGTCCCCGACCCCGCCGACCACGAGCCGATCCGCGCCCACGTCCCGCTCGGCCGCCTGGGCCGCCCCGAGGACGTCGCCGAGACCGTCGCCTTCCTGCTCTCCGACCGCTCCTCCTACATCACCGGCCAGGACCTCGTCATCGACGGCGGCCTGGTCCCCGCCTTCCCCTCCCTCACGGGCTGAGCCCGCCGCGGGTGCCTTGTCCTCCCCGGGCCCGGCACGCCACCCCCCTCCCCCGTCACAACCACCACCCGAACACGACCACCCTCCTCCACGAATTCCTCCCCA
>NZ_JBVHYH010000035.1:73242-82818 GCF_055569135.1 Kitasatospora sp. NPDC029367 | reverse complement strand
GGCGACCGACTATTGGTCGCCCAGCATATGCGCCGCCCCCGCCCCCCCCCCCCACCCCCCCCTCCCCTCCCCCCTCCCCCCCCCCCCCCGCCCCCCCCCCCCCCCCCCCCCCCCCCCCCCCCCCCCACACCCCGCCCGGGCGGGGCCGACGAGGACTACTCGTCCTCCGCCCCCTCCTGGCTCTCCCGGGTCGTGCCCGGCCCCTCCGCCTCGGCCGGCCGCTCGGCCGTCGCGTGCCCGGACACCGGCTTCTCGCCGGTCGGGCCGACGTTCTCCCGGCGGCGCAGGTAGCGCTCGAACTCGCGCGCGATGGCGTCCCCGGAGGCCTCCGGCAGCTCCGCCGTGTCCTGCGCCTCCTCCAGCTGCTGGACGTACTCGGCGACCTCGCTGTCCTCGGCGGCCAGCTGGTCCACGCCCAGCTGCCAGGCCCGGGCGTCCTCGCCGAGCTCGCCCGGCGGGACGCGCAGGTCCAGCAGGTCCTCCAGCTTGTTGAGCAGCGCCAGCGTGGCCTTGGGGTTGGGCGGCTGCGCCACGTAGTGCGGCACCGCGGCCCACAGCGTCACGGCCGGCACCCCGGCGTGGGTGCACGCCTCCTGGAGCACCCCGACGATCCCGGTCGGGCCCTCGTAGCGGCTCTCCTCCAGGTCCAGCCGGCGGGCCAGGTCCGGATCGGAGGTGACCCCGCTGACCGGCACCGGCCGGCTGTGCGGGGTGTCGCCGAGCAGTGCGCCCAGGATCACCACCAGTTCGACGCCCAGCTCGTGCGCGAAGCCCAGCAGCTCGTTGCAGAACGAGCGCCAGCGCATGCTCGGCTCGATCCCGCGGACCAGCACCACGTCCCTGGTCACCGGCTCGGTCACCCGGACCACCGACAGCCGGGTGGTCGGCCAGGTGATCCGGCGCACGCCGCCGTCCAGCCAGACCGTCGGACGGTTGACCTGGAAGTCGTAGTAGTCCTCGGCGTCCAGGGCGGCGAACACCTTGCCGCCCCAGGTCTCGTCCAGGTGCGCCAGGGCCGCGGAGGCGGCGTCGCCCGCGTCGTTCCACCCCTCGAAGGCGCAGACCATCACCGGGTCGATCAACTCGGGAACATCTTCCAACTCGATCACCCAGCGTCTCCCTCCGGTCGGCGGTCGGACCGGCACCGCCCCGGCTGGCTCGCCGGGGCAACGACGGGCCGGCTGCCGCCTGTCGAACCTCTCGTCTCCCGTGGAACGGCTCGCTCCACGGTCCCTACCTGCCCAGCCTACGGGCTTTGATGCGCATGGCGGCCGGGCACCGGGACAGTCTGGGGGAGCGGGCCGCCCTGATCCAGCGGATATCCGGCCCGCGGCGACTGACGCGGCGTCAGGCGGCCAGGTGCGGACGCACGGTGCCTGACCGGCGACGCTGCGCCACGGGGGGCGGGCCGGGCGCGGCGGCGCGATGATGGGGCGGGGGCCGGGCGGAAGGGGCCGACCGATGAACCGATGGCTGTGGATCGGCGCAGGTGCGGGTGCGGGCGCGGCGGCGCTCGCCGGGGCCGCGCTGCTGGTGGCGGACCGGGCCGGGCGCCGGCTACCGGTGGAGCACGTCACCGAGGGCGGGCTGGAACTCTCCCAGCCGCCCGGCGCGGTCTGGGAGGTGCTGACCGACATCGACCTCTATCCGGCCTGGCGCCCGGGCCTCACCCACGTCGAACGGCTGCCCGCCGGGGCCGGCGGACGCCCGCGCTGGCGCGAGTACGACCGGCACGGGCACACCACCTACGAGGTGGTGGCGAGCGAGGCCCCGTACCGGCTGGTGACCGGCATCGCCGACCGGGACCTGCCCTACGGCGGCACCTGGACGTACCGCCTCACCCCGGCCGGGTCCGGCTGCTCGCTGACCGTCACCGAGCACGGCGAGGTCCGCAAGCCGCTGTACCGGGCCGTCTCGCACTACCTGTCCGGCGAGGACGCCACCGTGCACCGCTACCTGGGCGCCCTGGCCCACCGGATGGCGGCCTGAGCCCGACGGATCCCAAGAGGGGTCCACCCGGCTCCTACGAGGGGTCCACCCAGCCGCGCCGGTAGGCCGCCCAGTTCTCCGGCGTCGCGGCGAAGTCCACGTACAGCGCGACCCCGAAGTTGGCCCGCCGCAGGTCCTCCCGGCCCAGGCCCAGCCGGACGCCCCGGACGGCCGCCGGGACGGTCTCCGCGTCGCCCCAGTGGCCCCACTTGTCGTCCCAGAAGAACGGCAGGCCGATCAGGAGGTCGACGTCCGGCGGGGTGGCGGCCAGGGCCAGCTCGGTCTGCCGCGCGACGTAGCCGCCGTACAGCGGCTCGGTCGGCATCGAGGTGTCGTAGGTCATCACCGCGACCTGGTCGACCCGGCGGGCGGTCTCCCGGAAGTACGCCCGGTCCCACCACTTGCCGTGGTCGGTGAGCAGGATGCCGGCCGTGTGCAGGCCGGGGACGGGGTCGATCTGGGGGGCCGCCACCGACAGCTTCGCGCCGCGGGCGGCCGTCACCGGGCGGACCAGGTCGAGCAGGGCGAGCCAGCCGGCCGAGCCGGGGCGGATCGGCTCCATGTCGAAGTGCACGCCGTCGAAGCCCTGGTCCAGCACCTGGGCCGCGGCGGCGGCGACCCGGTCCCGGGTGGGCGCGTCGTCGAGGTCCATCGCGTCCCGCTCGGGCTTGACCTCGTCGCCCAACCAGCCCTGCAGCCGCACCCCCGGCAGCGCCCGGTGGGCGGCCTCGGTGAACCAGCGGGCCGTCGGGTGGACGGCGGGCGGCAGCGAGCCGTCGTGCTCCAGCGGCCCGGTGTGGACGTACAGGTCGCGCACGCCGGTGCCGGCCAGCTGCCGGGCCAGCGCGGCGACGTCGGCGTCGGTCTTGCGGCCGTCCACCCAGGCGTGGCCGAGCCAGACGGCGTCCCGGCCCCGGGTGCGGGCCTCGGCGGCCGGTTCACCCGAGTAGTGCAGCCGGATCGCGATGAACAGCGAGCCCAGCGCGGCGACCGGTACGGCCGCCGCCAGCCCCAGCGCCACCAGGGCGCGCCCCCACCACGGCAGGCCTCTCCAGCGGCGCAGCGGCGCCCCCAGGGCCCGCCCGATCCGCCGTGCGACGTTCCCGAATCGGATCACGCGACTGTTCCCCCCTCGCGGTCGAGCGCTCAGGATACGGAATGCACCCGCAGGCCGGGCCGTGGGCCGGATACCCTGGCCACGTGCGGGCCCGAGCAAGCGGGCTCGCAAAGCCGACAGCCGTCGCACCAGGGAGACGCCCCATGGCCACTGCAGCCAACCCGTCCATCACTCAGCAGAGCCGCGCGAACGCACTGCGTGAAGCGCTCGCCACCCGGGTGGTGGTGGCCGACGGTGCGATGGGCACCATGCTCCAGGCGCAGGACCCGACGCTGGAGGACTTCCAGAACCTCGAGGGCTGCAACGAGGTCCTCAACGTCACCCGCCCGGACATCGTCCGCTCCGTCCACGAGGCCTACTTCGCGGTGGGCGTGGACTGCGTGGAGACCAACACCTTCGGTGCCAACTTCTCCGCCCTGGGCGAGTACGACATCGCCGAGCGGATCTTCGAGCTGTCCGAGGCCGGTGCCCGGATCGCCCGCGAGGTGGCCGACGCCCACGCCGCCGACGGCCGTACCCGCTGGGTGCTCGGCTCGATCGGCCCCGGCACCAAGCTGCCGACCCTCGGCCACGCCCCGTACGAGACGCTGCGGGACGGCTTCCAGCGGAACGCGGCCGGTCTGATCGCGGGCGGCGCCGACGCGCTGCTGGTGGAGACCAGCCAGGACCTGCTGCAGACCAAGGCCGCGATCCTCGGCTCCAAGCGTGCCCTGGCCGAGGCCGGACTGGACCTCCCGGTGCTGGTGCAGGTGACGGTGGAGACCACCGGCACCATGCTGCTCGGCTCCGAGATCGGTGCCGCGCTCACCGCGCTGGAGCCGCTGGGCGTCGACTACATCGGCCTCAACTGCGCCACCGGCCCGGCCGAGATGAGCGAGCACCTGCGCTACCTGGCCAAGAACGCGAGGATCGGCCTGTCCTGCATGCCGAACGCGGGCCTGCCGGTGCTCGGCAAGGACGGCGCCCACTACCCGCTCTCCCCGGCCGAACTGGCCGACGCCCACGACGTGTTCACCCGGGAGTACGGCCTCTCGCTGGTCGGCGGCTGCTGCGGCACCACCCCCGAGCACCTGCGCCAGGTGGTCGAGCGGGTGCAGGGCCGTCCGATCGCGCCGCGCGAGCCGAAGCCGGAGCCGGCGGCCTCCTCGCTCTACCAGGCGGTGCCGTTCCGTCAGGACACCTCGTACCTGGCGATCGGCGAGCGCACCAACGCCAACG
Source organism: Kitasatospora sp. NPDC029367 (assembly GCF_055569135.1). Classification (NCBI taxonomy): domain Bacteria; kingdom Bacillati; phylum Actinomycetota; class Actinomycetes; order Kitasatosporales; family Streptomycetaceae; genus Kitasatospora; species Kitasatospora sp. NPDC029367. The sequence goes on along the minus strand of NZ_JBVHYH010000035.1, from coordinate 78,494 downwards.
GCTCGAAGAAGTTCCGCGAGTCGATGCTGGCCGGCGACTGGCAGGCCTGCGTGGAGATCGCCCGGGATCAGATCCGGGACGGCTCCCACCTGCTGGACCTGTGCGTCGACTACGTCGGCCGGGACGGCGTCGCCGACATGAAGGAGATCGCGGGCCGGCTGGCCACCGCCTCCACCCTGCCGATCGTGCTGGACTCCACCGAGCCGCCGGTGCTGCAGGCCGGTCTGGAGGCGCTCGGCGGCCGCGCGGTGCTCAACTCGGTCAACTACGAGGACGGCAACGCCCCCGACTCGCGCTTCGGGAGGATCGCCTCGCTGGCCCGTGAGCACGGCGCCGGCCTGATCGCGCTGACCATCGACGAGCAGGGCCAGGCCCGCACGGCCGAGACGAAGGTCGAGATCGCCGAGCGGCTGATCGCCGAACTCACCACCGACTACGGCATCGACGAGGGCTCGATCCTGGTCGACTGCCTCACCTTCACCCTGGCCACCGGTCAGGAGGAGTCCCGCCGGGACGGCATCGAGACCATCGAGGCGATCCGCGAGCTCAAGCGCCGCCACCCGAAGGTGCAGACCACCCTGGGCCTGTCGAACATCTCCTTCGGCCTCAACCCGGCCGCCCGGGTGGTGCTCAACTCCGTCTTCCTGCACGAGTGCGTGGAGGCCGGCCTGGACTCGGCGATCGTGCACGCCTCCAAGATCCTGCCGATCTCCCGGATCCCCGAGGACCAGCGCGAGGCCGCCCTGGACCTGGTGTACGACCGCCGCCGGGACGGCTACGACCCGCTGCAGCGCCTGCTGGAGCTGTTCGAGGGCGTCTCCACCGCCTCGGTGAAGGCCTCCAAGGCGCAGGAGCTGGCCGCGCTCCCGCTGGAGGAGCGGCTGCAGCGCCGGATCATCGACGGCGAGCGCAACGGCCTGGAGGCCGACCTGGACGAGGCGCTGGGCGTGCGCCCGGCGCTGGAGATCATCAACGACACCCTGCTGGCCGGCATGAAGGTGGTCGGCGAGCTGTTCGGCTCCGGCCAGATGCAGCTGCCGTTCGTGCTCCAGTCCGCCGAGGTGATGAAGACCGCGGTGGCCCACCTGGAGCCGCACATGGAGAAGTCCGACAGCGAGGGCAAGGGCACCATCGTGCTGGCCACCGTCAAGGGCGACGTCCACGACATCGGCAAGAACCTGGTCGACATCATCCTGTCCAACAACGGCTACAACGTGGTCAACCTGGGCATCAAGCAGCCGGTCTCGGCGATCCTGGACGCCGCGCAGGAGCACAAGGCGGACGTGATCGGGATGTCCGGCCTGCTGGTGAAGTCCACCGTGATCATGAAGGAGAACCTGGAGGAGCTGAACCAGCGCAAGCTGGCCGCGAGCTTCCCGGTGATCCTCGGCGGCGCCGCCCTGACCCGCGCCTACGTGGAGCAGGACCTGCACGAGATCTACGAGGGCGAGGTCCGCTACGCCCGGGACGCCTTCGAGGGCCTGCGGCTGATGGACGCGCTGATCGCGGTCAAGCGCGGCGTGCCCGGCGCGGCCCTGCCGGAGCTCAAGCAGCGCCGGCACGCCAAGGTCGAGGTGGCTGAGCCGGAGCCCGAGGTCAACCTCGGCCAGATCCGCTCCGACGTCGCGCTGGACAACGCGCTGCCCGTCCCGCCGTTCTGGGGCGACCGGATCGTCAAGGGCATCCCCTTCGCCGACTACGCCTCCTGGCTGGACGAGGACGCGCTGTTCAAGGGCCAGTGGGGCCTCAAGGCCGCGCGCAGCGGCGACGGCCCGTCCTACGAGGAGCTGGTGGAGACCGAGGGCCGGCCGCGGCTGCGGGCCTGGCTGGACCGGCTGCAGACCGAGGGCTGGCTGGAGGCGGCCGTGGTCTACGGCTACTACCCGGCCAACTCCAAGGGCGACGACCTGATCGTCTTCCACGAGGACGGCACCGAGCGGACCCGCTTCACCTTCCCCCGCCAGCGGCGCGGCCGCCGGCTCTGCCTGGCGGACTTCTTCCGCCCGGAGGAGTCCGGCGAGCGGGACGTGGTCGGGCTCCAGGTGGTCACCATGGGCAACCGGATCTCCGAGGCGGCCAACGAGCTGTTCGCCGGGAACTCCTACCGCGACTACCTGGAGCTGCACGGCCTCTCCGTCCAGCTGGCCGAGGCGCTGGCCGAGTTCTGGCACGCCCGGGTCCGTTTCGAGCTGGGCTTCTCCGGCGAGGACCCGCAGGACGTCAAGGACATGTTCGCCCTCAAGTACCGGGGCGCCCGCTTCTCGCTCGGCTACGGGGCCTGCCCCGAGCTGGAGGACCGCGCCAAGATCGCCGAGCTGCTCAAGCCCGAGCGGATCGGCGTGGTGCTGTCCGAGGAGTTCCAGCTCCACCCGGAGCAGTCCACCGACGCCATCGTGATCCACCACCCCGAGGCGAAGTACTTCAACGCACGGTAACCCGTACGTCCTTCTCCGTTCGCTCTTTCCGGGCGAAGCGGGCGTATCCTGGATGATCCTGAACGGGCCGGTCCGCTGACCAGCGGGCCGGCCCGTGCCATCCCCGGGACCGTCCTGGGCGCAGCCGGAAGGACTTGCCATGACGACCAGCTCCACCGCCGCCCCGGCGCTCGACCTCGGGCCCGAGCCCGGCCTCCAGGCGGTGCTGCTGGACATGGACGGCACGCTGGTGGACACCGAGGACTTCTGGTGGCAGGCCGAGGTGACGCTCTTCGCCGAGCTGGGCCACCGGCTGGACGAGCAGGACCGGGCGCACGTCGTCGGCGGACCGATGACCAGGGTGATGGAGTACCTGGTCGCCCGCACCGGGGTGGACATCGCCCCGGCCGACCTGGGGGTGCTGGTCAACCAGCGCTTCGTCGACCTGCTGGGGGGCGGGGTGCCGCTGATGCCGGGGGCCGAGCGGCTGCTCAACACCCTTGCCGCGCACGGCGTTCCGGCCGCGCTGGTGTCCGCCTCGCACCGGCACGTGATCGACATCGTGCTGCGCTCGCTGGGCGCCGACCGGTTCGCCTTCACCATCGGCGGGGACGAGCTGCCGCGCACCAAGCCGTTCCCCGACCCGTACCTGGAGGCGGCCCGCCGGCTGGGTGCGGAGCCGGCCCGCTGCGTGGTCGTCGAGGACACCCCGACCGGGGTGCGGGCGGGCGAGGCGGCGGGCTGTCCGGTGATCGCGGTGCCCTCGGTGGCGCCGATCGAGCCGGCCCCCGGGCGGCTGGTGCTGCCGTCGCTGGAGCAGGTCGATCTCGAACTGCTGCGGTCGCTGGTCGCCTCGCGGGTCCAGGGCGCGGCCACCCACTGGATGTGATTGTCATCTCATTGCGCGCCGACCCTACCGGCCGGTAGGCGGCCCTGCCGGGCCGGCACCGGCGGTCCGGTGGGGAGAAAACGGGCAATGGCTGACAACTCGTCGGGCGCGCCGTGATGCCCCCAACGACCGTGTCCCAAACGTCATCTGCACGGGTATCGGTCGTGCGTGTTCGATATGGCACGCTACTCGGGTTCGCGACACCCCCGAAGGACGCTCCCGTGAAGACTTCAGCTGAACGCCTGGCAGCACTCGGCTGCGCCGGTCTGGTCGCCGTGACGGTGGCCGGTTGCGGATCGGTCACCGACGCCGTCAAGGGGGACAGCGGCGGCAAGTCCATCACCATGGGGACCGCCCAGCTCACCGGCGTGCTGGACCCCGCGGTGGTCTACGACTCCGGTTCCTGGCTGGTGCTGCGCAACACCTTCCAGTCGCTGCTGACCTTCCCGGCCGCCGCCAGCACGCCCTCCCCGGACGCCGCGCAGTCCTGCGACTTCTCCGGCGGCGAGGCCACCGAGTACCACTGCACCCTGCGGCCCGGCCTGAAGTTCTCCAACGGCCACCCGCTGACCGCCGAGGACGTGGTGTTCTCGATCCAGCGGACCAAGAAGATCAACGACCCGAACGGCCCGGCCGGCCTGCTCGCCTCGATCAAGAGCGTGGAGGCCAAGGGCGACAGCGAGGTGGTCTTCCACCTGGCGACCCCCGACGCCACCCTGCCGGCCAAGCTGGCCTCCCCGGCCGGCGCCATCGTCGACCACCAGGTCTACCCGGCCGACAAGGCGCTCGCCAACGACAAGGTGGTCGGCTCCGGCCCGTACCGCTTCGACTCGGTCGAGGGCATGGCCGGCGGCAAGCAGCTGGGCAAGGTCGTGCTGGTCCCCAACGACAAGTACAGCGGCGACGCCAAGCTGCGGAACAGCAAGTTCACCGTCCGGTACTTCGACAAGCCCGCCGACCTCAAGGCGGCGCTGGACAAGGGCGACGTCGACGTCACCGACAACAGCCTGGAGCCCAACACCGCGGCCCAGATCCGCTCGGACCAGCAGGGCGGCAAGACCGACCTCCAGGTGGTCGAGGGCGACAGCAACGACACCCGCTCGCTGGCCTTCAACACCAAGGACCCGGTGCTCTCCAACGTCGGCGTCCGCCAGGCCGCCGCCGCGCTGCTCGACCGCAAGGCGCTCGCCCGCGACGTCTTCGCCCGCACCGTCCAGCCGCTGTACGCGATGGTCCCGGCCGGCGTCACCGGCCACACCACTGCCTTCTTCGACCGCTGGGGCGACCAGGACGTGGCCAAGGCCAAGAAGGCCCTGACCGACGCCAAGGTCCAGACCCCGGTCAAGCTCACCCTCACCTGGTCCCGCTCGCGGGCCGGCGGCGGCGAGGCCGAGACGATCAAGAAGCAGCTGGAGACCGGCGGCCTCTTCCAGGTGACGGTCCAGCAGGAGGCGGACTGGGACGCCTACAAGAAGGGCTGGACCGAGGGCAAGTACCAGGCGTACATCATCGGTTGGTTCGCCGACTACCCCGACCCGGACAACTACCTCGCCCCGCTGCTGCTCGACGGCGGCGTCTTCCACACCGGCTGGGACGACCCGAGGATCAGCCAGAAGCTGATCCCGGACGGCCTCAAGCAGGCCGACCGCAGCGCCGCCTCGGCGGGCTACGCGCAGGTCCAGCAGATCGTCGCGGACACCGTCCCGCTGGTCCCGCTCTACCAGAACAAGTCCTTCTACGCGGCCCGCCCGGACATCACCGGCGTCGAGTCCACCGTCGACACCACCGGCTTCTTCCGCTTCTGGGAGATCGGCCGCAGCGGCAAGTAGCGCGCGACGCACGGCGGGGGGGGGGGGGGGGGGGGGGGGGGGGGGGGGGGGGGGGGGGGGGGGGGGGGGGGGGGGGGTGCGGGGGGGAGGGCATGAGCCCAGTACAGACCTTGTGTGTAC